>JBDKGQ010000107.1:0-5431 GCA_039798145.1 Bacteroidota bacterium | reverse complement strand
AATAAATTCTATATCGATCTAGATCAACATCGAAAGAATATCGGACAAACGTCATTTCAGAATTTATTGAATGAACTTCCTGAAATAAATACAATTCGCTTAACTGTAAATAGAAGTAATTATAAATCGATAAACTTTTATTTTAAATTAGGGTTTATTATTGAAGAGGTTAAAGATTTTGATATTGGCAATAATTATTTCATGAATGACTTTATCATGATTTACAAAAGAAAATAAAATGGCAGGCAATACATTCGGAAAATTATTTCGCATCACCACCTTTGGCGAATCACACGGAGCAGGAATCGGTGTTGTGATTGATGGTTGTCCTGCGGGATTAACCATTGATGAATCATTCATTCAAAAACAATTAAGCAGAAGAAAGCCTGGCCAAAGTGCGATAACTACTTCTCGTAGTGAAGATGAACAGTTCGAAATTCTTTCAGGAGTGTTTGAAGAAAAATCAACAGGAGCTCCAATCGCAATTTTCATTCGTAATAAAGATACCAAGCCAGAAGATTATTTGCATTTGAAAGATGTTTATCGTCCGAATCATGCTGACTTTACCTACGAAGAAAAATATGGCATTCGTGATTATCGCGGAAGTGGAAGAGCCTCAGCTCGTGAAACAGTTGCACGCGTATTAGGTGGTTCAGTTGCACAGCTTTTATTAAACCATCATCAAATAACCATGCATGCTTTTGTTAGTTCCGTTGGAAAAATTTCATTAGAACAGAATATTGAATCTATCGACTTAAGTTTAATCGATAGTAATATCGTTCGTTGTCCCGACGCCGTTATCGCAAAGCAGATGGAAGAGTATATTCTATCGATTAAAGAAGCTGGCGATAGTGTTGGTGGATGCATCACCTGCGTCATTAAAGGTGTCCCTGTTGGATTAGGCGAACCTGTATTCGATAAACTTCACGCCGATTTAGCCAAGGCCATGATGAGCATTAATGCTGTAAAAGGTTTTGAAATTGGTGATGGATTTTCAAGCACGCTTCGTAAAGGAAGTGAGCATAACGACTTATTTATTTCATCTGATAAAGGAATTAAAACAGCAACTAATAACTCCGGTGGTATTCAAGGAGGAATCAGCAATGGAGAAACTATTTATTTCCGAGTTGCCTTTAAACCAGTTTCGACTATCATGCAAGAGCAACAAAGCGTTGATAAAAACGGTAATGCAGTAGCGTTAGCAGGTAAAGGTCGCCACGATCCTTGCGTTGTACCACGAGCAGTTCCTATTGTTGAGTCGATGGCGGCATTAGTAATTGCTGATCATCTGTTACGAAATAACAATTCTAAAATCAAATAATTCAATTATGATGAATCGTTACATTTTATTAATTCTCGTTTCAATTAGCTTATGCTTTTCAGGATGTGAAGAAGATCCCGTTTATACTAATCCTGTTGTAGATGTTTGCTTACTTCCCAATGGATTTATCAAATGGAATGATAATATCGGTAGCTATTGCGCAACAACCGCTTTTGCCGACGAGGCAATTACAATGACCATGAACGGCATCTCAGCAAATGGTCCTACTATTACATTCGACTTAACAGACTATGCTACCGGAACCCATCCGATTACTGAATCAATAAATAGCATCTATTATACTAACGCACTTGGATTTGCCTTTACTTCTAGCAATAGCAATCCAGGGACATTAAACATCACCTATTATTCGCCAAGCAACCATCAGATAAAAGGTAATTTTAATTGTATCGTCTATGATCCTTCAGGACTAAATGCTCCAGTGAATCTTAGTGGCAGCTTCAGTATGTATTACACTTTTTAGTTTTAATGAAAACTATTTTTTTTATTTTTCTAAAAAAAAGTTATCTTGCATGCTATAAGTTAATAAAATGAAAAAAGTACTATTGTTTGCTATTGCCGCTTGGACCATTATTTCATGCGAAAGAAACTCTAAAAATGTAGTGGTTGTTTATGACACCATTAATACCGATACATCCTTAATCAAAATCGATTCTATCGCACCCGATAAAAACTTCTCTGGTATTTTACCATGCAAGGATTGTGATGGCATTAACGCATATCTAACTCTTCATTTAGATAGCACTTTTCATTATACTGAATCAAAAATAAATGACACAATTCAAGATGCCATGTCGGAAAAAACAGGTATTTATAATTTAGATTCTAATGAAGTTGCAGAGGTCATTGATTTAAAATTTTCAGATGGATCTTATATGTATTTTCAAATTTACGGAGATACTGCCCTACAACTTTTAAATAAGGAAAAGAAAGAATTAAAAACAGATCAAAATACCTTTTTGAAGAAGAATTAATCTTTAATATCTAACTCACCCTCCCATTTACTTACAACGGCTGTTGCGACTGCGTTTCCAATAACGTTAGTAGCCGATCTACCCATATCTAATATCTGATCTATTCCTAAAAGCAATAATAACCCAGCTTCTGGAATATGAAATGCACCCAACATTCCTGCTATAACGACCAGGGATGCACGAGGAATTCCAGCCATACCTTTGCTGGTGACTAATAACATCAACATCATCGTTATTTCTTGTTGGAGACTCAATTCAATTCCGTACGATTGTGCAATAAACACCGTTGCAAAAGTCATGTACATGATAGATCCATCGAGATTAAATGAATATCCCAACGGCAATACGAAACTGATTAAACGATTGCTGCATCCAAACTTTTCTAAGGCCTCCACTGTCTTCGGAAAGGCAGACTCACTCGATGCTGTACTAAATGCTAAAATGATTGGATCTTTTACATGCGCAATCAATTTGAAAAAAGGAATTTTAAGAGCCTTGCAAATCGACATCAATATCACGAAGGCAAAGAATAATAATCCACCATAAAAACAAGCAATCAAATAAAGATAGCCACCAATAATTCCTAAGCCTTGTTTTGCAACCACCGCTGCTATTGCTCCAAAAACACCAAATGGTGCAAACAACATCACATAATTGGTCACTTTAAACATGATATGAGAAACCGAATCTAACGCATGCACAACAGCTTTTGCTTTTTCTCCCATCGATGCAGCAGCTACTCCGAAAAACAGTGAGAATACTACTAAAGGTAATATCTCATTATTCGCCATTGCCTCAATAACACTCTTCGGAATTACATGCGATATAAATTCTTTTAGGTTAAATGCCACCTTCGCAACTCCTGACTGATCGCTATCTGCTGGTAACGGAAGATGCATGATATGTCCAGGTTCAAAAATATTTACGAGCACTAATCCTAAGGCTAAGGCTAATAAGGTCGCGAACTGAAAGTAAAGAATCGTCTTTAATCCTATTCTACCCACTGCTTTAAAATCACCCACTTTAGCAACTCCCACCACGAGCGTACAAAACACCAATGGAGCAATGATCATTTTAATCAATCGTAAAAAGATATCACTCAGCACTTGAATATTGGTGGCAAAGCCTTCACAGTCTGCAGCTGCAGGATGATAGTAACGATAAGCCTGTCCGACAACAATACCTAAAAGAAGTCCGATAAAAATACGAGTAGTAAGATTGATTTTCATAGTCATCAAAAATAGAATAAAAGATAGAATACTCCAACGAATACCCCTTTTCCTTAGAGCACAATTGCTATATTTGCACCTTAATTTACAATTATGGAAATTGCCAAGAATTATATTCCGAAAGAAGCTGAGTCGAAATGGTATACCTACTGGATGGAGAAAGGATATTTTCGTTCTGTTCCCGACAATCGTGAGCCTTATACAATCGTCATCCCACCACCAAACGTAACTGGTGTTTTGCATATGGGACATATGTTGAATAACACTATTCAAGATGTATTAATTCGTCGCGCTCGTATGCTTGGCAAGAATGCGTGTTGGGTGCCTGGTACTGACCATGCCTCAATTGCAACAGAAGCGAAAGTAGTGGCGATGTTGAAAGAGAAAGGAATTAATAAATCTGATTTATCTCGTGAAGAGTTTTTAAAGTATGCTTGGGACTGGAAAGAGAAATACGGAGGAATTATTCTTGAGCAATTAAAGAAGTTAGGTGCATCATGCGACTGGGATCGTACTCGCTTTACCATGGAAGATGATTTAAGTGAAGCGGTAATTGATGTTTTCATTGATTTATTCAAGAAAGGATATATCTATCGTGGAACTCGAATGGTGAATTGGGATCCTGCTGGATTAACTGCCGTTAGTGATGAAGAGGTGATTTACAAAGAGGTTCAGTCGAAGTTATGTTATGTTCGTTATGTTTTAGTAGATGAAAACGAAGAATACAATAACGATGATGAAGCACAACGTCAAGCAAAATTTGATAAAGGTGAATTCATAACGATTGCGACTGTCCGTCCTGAAACTATTTTAGGTGATACTGCCGTTTGTGTTCATCCTGAAGATGAGCGTTACAAACATCTGAAAGGAAAATTCGCAGTGATTCCAATGTGTAATCGTAGAGTGCCTATTATTTTTGATGATTATATTTTGATGGAATTCGGAACAGGCTGCTTGAAAGTAACTCCTGCTCACGACATCAACGATTATAATTTAGGAATGAAGCATGGTTTACCAACGATTGATACGATTCAACCGAATGGTACAATGAGTCAGGCAGCAGGATTTTATATTGGTGAAGATCGTTTCATTGTAAGAAAGAAGATTGTGAAGAGCGTACAGATGCGGTGATTGAACCAAAGTTAAGTATGCAATGGTTTGTGAAGATGAAAGAATTTTCAAAGCCTGCACTTGATGCTGTAATGGACAACGAAGTGAAGTTGATTCCAGATAAGTTCATCAATACGTATCGCCATTGGATGGAGAATGTACACGACTGGTGTATTTCTCGTCAATTATGGTGGGGACAACGTATTCCAGCTTGGTATGATAACAAAGGAAATTATGTTGTTGCTAAAACAGCGGAAGAAGCCCTTGCTTTACTGAAAGAAAAAAATACCGATGTAACAGTTGCGGATATCCGTCAAGATGAAGATGTGTTAGACACATGGTTCTCATCATGGCTATGGCCTATTTCTGTTTTTGATGGATTCAAAAATCCTGATGGTGCAGATATCAACTATTACTACCCTACTAATGATTTAGTATCAGGACCAGATATTTTATTTTTCTGGATTGCGAGAATGATTATGGCGGGTTACGAATACAGAGGTAAAAAACCATTTACAAATGTTTATCTAACAGGAATTGTTCGCGATAAATTAGGAAGAAAGATGAGTAAGAGTTTGAACAACTCTCCAGACCCATTAAACCTGATTGATTCATTTGGAGCTGATGGTGTTCGTGTAGGAATGTTACTTTCAACAGCTGCGGGAAACGATTTATTATTTGATGAATCATTATGCGAACAAGGAAGAAACTTCTGGAATAAACTCTGGAATGCCTTCCGTTTAGTGAAAGGTTGGGAAATCGACACCAACATACCA
>JBDKGQ010000106.1:0-5255 GCA_039798145.1 Bacteroidota bacterium | reverse complement strand
AGCGTTTCTCAATCGTACAGAACAAGTGCAACTCAAACTGAGTTTGTAATTGGTAACACATTGTATGATTTACAATCTAACCGTGGACCAGCTCGTCGTGTTGTTAACAACAACGATGGAACTATCTCTGCAGCTTGGACTTTCTCAGCAAACCAATCAGGATACCCTGATCGTGGAACTGGTTACAACTACTATGATGGTACTGCTTGGGGAGCTATCCCAACAGCTAGAACTGAAGGTGTTCGTACAGGATTTACAAACATTGCTGTTTCTGGTGGTAACGAGTACACTTTAACTCACAATGGTAGTGGTGCTGGTGTTTTATTAACTAGAACAAAAGGTTCAGGTCCTTGGACAACTTACACTCCAGTAGGTGGAACATCTCCAGGATCTGACGTTTGGTGGAGATTAGCAACTGGTGGAGCTAATGGAATGGCAACACAGTTCATGCTATCGTAAACTCTCAAGGTTCAGGAACAACTCCAATCTTAGGTCAAAACGGTCCTTTAACTTACTCTCGTTCACAAGACGGTGGAGCTACTTGGGATATTCAACACGTTGTATTACCTGGTTGCGATTCATCTTTCTACGCTGGTTTCAGTGCAGAAAACTATAGCATCGATTGCAGTGGCAACACTGTAGTTATCGCTGCTTGTGACCTTATGTGTGATGTTGTTATGTGGAAATCTACTGACAATGGAACAACTTGGACAAAAACAATTATCGAAGCTGCTCCTATCGCTGCTTATAACACAGCTGCTGATTATGCTCCACTTATCTCTGACGTTGATGGAGATGGAGTTGGTGATACAATCTTATCAAATGCTGGTGATATGAACGTAACATTAGACAACAACGGAATGGTTCACGCTACGTGGAGCTTAATGCGTTGCTTAGATGATGATACTACTGCTGGTACTTCTTTAGGAGTATTCTTAACAACTTCTGGTATCATGTACTGGAATGAAGGTATGTCAGCTCCAGCTGAAGTTGCTGGTTTAGTTGATCAAAACGGTGACGGACAATTCACATTACCTGCTGGTAACGGAACTGACCTTCCATTTGGCCGTTATGGTAATGGTGGTTTAACAATTCACCCACAAATCGGATTTGATGGAAACAACAACGTATTCTTAGTTTACTCTGCAGTTTCTGAAATTACAGATACAATTAACTACAATGCTGCATTACGTCACATCTTCTTAACGTACTCTTCAGATATGGGAGCTACTTGGTCTGCTGCAGAAGATTTAGTTCCTTCAGCTGCTCAAGGTGGTGACGGTGAATACCAAGAAGGTGTTTGGCCATCAATCGCTAAGAACAACGGTAACGCTGTTAGCATCGTTTATCAACGTGACCCATGCCCTGAGTATTTCGTAAACAATACTTCAGTTTATGGTCCTCAAAACACTTCAACTAACGATATCATTTTCGTATCTTGGACTAACCCAGTTGGTGTTTCTGAAGTTGCTACTGCAAATTCATTCACAATGAGCCAAAACTACCCTAACCCAGTTAACGGTACAACTCGTTTCGAATTGAATTTAAATGCTAATTCTGATGTAACTGTTGAATTATATAACGTATTAGGTAAATTAGTTAAGACTGAAACGTTAAACAACTTAAACGCTGGTTCTAACGTAATCACTTTAGACCTTGCTGGTTTCAATGCAGGATTATATACTTACTCTGTAACTGTAGGTGCTGAGAAATTAACTCGCACATTAATGGTTAAGTAATTAGTATATTACTAATATCAAAAAACCCTGTAGTTAAAAGCTACAGGGTTTTTTATTGGCAATACTTAAAAAAAACTAATTATTTAATGTTGAATAATGAATCAACACCGATCGATCTTTCAATCAAAAAACCTTCTCCAAAACGAGAATTAATCGGTCGACCGAAATCAAATCCACGAGCCTCTACAAAGTCCATAAATGCTTTCGTAGAAATTAATGTCTGCGGTTCGTTCTGATCCTGATCGAGTGTATAAAACTGACTTTTAAATGCACTAATAGCCGATAATTTCTGATCAACAAACTTTTCTACGTCAACAACAAAGTCAGGCTTATGATAATGATCTTGTATGTAATGATATACTGCTTTAGGTCTCCACTCTTGTTGTTCTATTCCTTCGTAATGTGTTTCAATCTTCCTTAATCCTGATAAGAAGCAAGCAGTTGAAACCAATTTACTTCCTTTAGCATGATCTGGATGTCGATCACTCACTACATTACACAATACAACCTCCGGTTTGAAATAACGAATCCACTTTATCACTTCCAGCTGATTCACCTCGTTATCCAAAAAGAATCCATCTCTAAGTCCTAAATTCAGACGCATTTCAACGCCTAAAATACGAGCACTTTCAATGGCTTCTTTATCTCGAATATCGGCATTCCCTCTCGAGCCCAATTCCCCTCTCGTTAAGTCAATAATTCCAACTTTTTTTCCGTTAGCCACTTCCAACGCAATCGTTCCACCTGCACCTAACTCTACATCGTCAGGATGCGCTCCAAAGGCTAAAATATCCAGCTTTATCATATTTAAAAATTAAGCAAATTCATATCAGTATTTGAACAAACCCAATCGCTTAAAAGTTTCGCTTATTCAAGTCTATTTTTTTGCAATATTATTAAATTAAATAGCACCTTTGCATTAATAATGTCGTTTACAAGTAAAGTTGTTCAATTAGTGCTTTTAGAAGCGAGGCTTGAATGGAAAAACAAACAGTCCATTACTGCCCTTCTCATTTATTCGCTTGCAAGTATTTTCGTTACTTACCTGGCATTTCAACAGACCATTGATTTAACCACATGGAATTCCTTGTTCTGGCTGATTATGCTTTTTGCTTCAACTAATGCGATTGCTAAAAGCTTTTTACAAGACTCCAAAGGACTTCAGTTGTATTATTACAGTATGCTTTCTCCGAAGCAACTTATACTGGCAAAGATTATCTACAATCTTATTTTGCTTGGTGGATTATCGCTGATTAACTTTTTTATTTTTCAAATCGTTTTTCCTATCAATATTGATCAATTGGGACAGTATCTATTAAGCATTTTACTCGGCTCTATTGGATTATCTACTGTACTAACCATGGTAGCAGGAATCGTTTCCAAAGCAAATAATAATGCGGCCTTACTTGCTATTTTAGGATTCCCATTACTCTTTCCGCTCTTGAGTATTATTATCCAATGTTCGATGAATGCAATTAACGGTTTCGATTGGATGGTCAATCAACAATTATTCATTGTACTTATCAGTTTAAATTTAATTACCGTACTCCTATCCTACTTGCTGTTTCCTTATCTTTGGCGTGAATAAAATGGACTCGTTTACTAAAAATAAAATTGCTCGTGCATGGTGGTGGAAAATCATTGCCATCATCTGCTTGATTTATACTTGTTATTATGGATTTATTGGCAACGTTCCATCGATGGTTGTCTTGCATGAGACCATAAGAAATCTTTATTTCCATGTTACCATGTGGATGGCCATGATGTTAATGATGCTGATTAATGCAATTTATTCCATCAAGTATTTAAGTAGTTTAAACAAATATGATGATTTAGTTGCGGAAGAATCAGGCAAAATGGCAATGGTATTCTCAGCAGCTGGATTAATTACCGGAATGGTTTGGGCGAATTATACGTGGGGAGCACCTTGGACAAACGATCCGCAATTAAACGGAACTGCTGCCACAATTTTAATGTATGCGGCTTATTTCATTCTGAGAAATGCAATTCCTGATGAAAACAAGAAAGCGAAAATAGCTGGAGTCTATGCAATTTTTGCCTTTGTGATGATGTTTGTATTCATCATGGTAATTCCTAAGATGTACAACTCGCTTCATCCAGGCAAAGGTGGAAATCCTGGCTTTAATAAATACGATTTAGATTCTGATATGCGTATGGTATTTTATCCGGCTGTTATTGGATGGTGTTTATTAGGAACATGGCTCATGAGTTTAAAAGTTCGTATCCGAAGAATAAAAGAAATCACTGAAGAAAATTAATTATGAAAAAAACAATTATTCTTTCCCTTCTGTTTCTGTTTGTATTAGTTTCAGCGCATGCTCAAGATGCTAACCAAGTTGAGATGGCGGATGCATTAAGAGCGAATGGGAAAATTTATATCGTCGCAATCGTTGCTGCAATTGTTATTACAATTCTTTCAGTATATGTTATTATGATTGATAGAAAAGTAACTAAGCTAGAAGAAAAAATAAATCAGAAATAAAACACTTTTGATTCAACAATCGAAATGAAAAAAATACACATAGCTTTAATTGTTCTGATTGCTATTTTACTCGGTGTAATTATTAGCACTGTAAGTGAATCAGGGACCTATGTAAGCTTTCAAACAGCGAGTGAAAATCCTGACCGCACTTATCATGTGATTGGCAAAGTAAATCTTGAAAAAGAATTTATTTATAATCCGGAGAAAGACGCTAACGTATTTGGCTTTTTCATGACAGATACCATCGGAGCAGAAAAGAAAGTTTTATACAACGGAACAAAGCCGCAAGACTTTGAAAAGGCAGAACGAATTGTAGTTGTTGGAAAAATGAAAGGTGATGATTTTATCGCATCACAAGTATTGATGAAATGTCCTTCGAAGTACAATAAAACAGGAGAACAAGAAGGTGGGGAATGGAGTAATGGTTCACAAAGACCGCAATAATATAAGATAACATTGATGGGAATACAGTACATAAACGAACATTTAATGTTCGGAAAAATCGGGAATGCGTTTGTTGTTTTATCATTTACTGCTTCCATTGTTGCGATGTTATCGTATGCTTTTCAAGTATACCGCAAAGAAGAAGAATCATTATCCTGGAATAAATTAGCACGATTTAGTTTTTTCATTCATGCTTGCAGCGTATTCGGAATTATTTCTTTGTTGTTTTATTTAATTCAATCGCATTATTTTGAATACTACTATGTATGGCAACATTCAAGTACAACGTTGCCAGAAAAATATATGTGGGCTTGTTTGTGGGAAGGACAAGAAGGAAGTTTTTTAATCTGGACAGTATGGCATGTAGTATTATCCATCTTGTTAGTTTGGAAAGGAAAGAAATGGGAGGCACCAACCATGATGTTCATTATGATGATTCAGGTGTTTTTAGCTTCGATGTTATTGGGATTACAATTTGGCGATATTAAAATTGGATCTAACCCTTTTATTTTACTTCGTAACCATCCTGATTTTGCTAACCTTCCTTTCATTCACATGCCTGATTATTT
>JBDKGQ010000105.1:0-4989 GCA_039798145.1 Bacteroidota bacterium | reverse complement strand
GTTATTGATAACAACAGAAGGCGCTTCTAACGATAATGAGCCAATTTTTAACGGAGCCAGGATATAGTGAATCTGCGTTTCTTTTCGCTTTACCCCATCTATTTCCACATCAGCATGAATCACATTTGGCCCCTCCACTATATACCAATCATCAAACTTTTGTCGCTTGAAAAACCGGGCTTCCGAAGGGAATTTAAATTCAAATTTTACTTCTTCAAATTGCTTGATAAATGTCTTGCTCGCATTAAACTTCAAATAATACACAAATGGCAAATCCTCTTCCTGCCTTCCCCGCATTCTACCATTTGAAAGACTATCATATTCCTTCCGTTTCTGCACATCCGAGAGCGTCATGTAGGCTTCGTTAATCTCCTTGAATCGCTCAGCATACTCTGTATTCCCGGGATTCTTATCCGGATGGTATTGCTTCGCAAGTCGGTAGTAAGCCGATTTAATAGTGGCTTGACTATCCGTTTTTTGGACTCCCAAAACTGCGTAATAATCCGACTTGCTCATTGATTAGAAATAGGTAATGCGACAAAAATACATCTTACTAACAATAATGTTTAAGAAATACAATAAACTACCTGTTTTTACATTGTAGCTATACTATACTTTTGCTATATGCAAAGAGCAAAAAAGTTTCTGATTATTTTTTCGATTACTATCGGCAGCCTGCTACTGATTGGAGTCATTGCTGCTATGATAATTGGTCCGCGGATGAAAGAAATTACCGTTAACCAAATCAATAAACAACTTACTGTTCCCGTTAAGGTAGATGATATTGATTTTTCGTTCATCCGTATGTTCCCTTACGCAAGCGTAGAGTTAAAAGGCGTTTCTTCGGATGGTGCTAAAATTCCGAATGCTAAAAATCCATTGATTAAAGCAGAGTCCATTTTCTTTTTGTTTAATATCTGGGATGTATTTGGGAACGATTTAAAATTGAAGAAGATTAGTCTGCATAATGCAGATCTAAATTTATATACTTCAAAAAACGGAAAAAACAATTTCGATATTTTCAAAAAAGATACGGTTCCTTCTACTACTAATGAAACCGTAAAACTTGCCATAGAATCTTTCGAATTAATCGATGTTGACTTTCATTATCGAAACAATGAAATTAATCATGCTTATGATTTATCGTTTTTAAATACAGAATTTAAAGGCGCTTTTACTTCGGATGTTTATGACTTGAAAGCAAATGGTGATTTATACGTGACGCAACTCGTGATAAATAATGTGAATTACATCGATCATAAAAATGTTCACCTCGATTTACAAACGAATATCAATACAACAACGGAATCCTACGTATTTTCAAATTCGAAAATGAAAATGGAATCGCTGGAATTAGCGGTGGATGGAAAAATTACAAAGTCAGAGAAAGGAAGACTATACGACTTATCCATCATCAGTAATGAAACAACCATTACAGGATTACTCTCACTGATTCCAGGAACCTACAGCGATAAATTAAACAAGTACGATTGTGATGGTAAAGTAGATTTCAAACTAACGATCAACGGCGTTTATTCTGAAAAATCAACACCTACCATTTTAGCGGAGTTTGGAGCAAGCAATGCAAGCATGAAGCCTAACGGTGGCGAATATGCCCTAAAGCAGATTTCATTCAAGGGCTATTATAAAAACAAGATTTCGGCTGCAAAACCTTATGATCAACTAATCATTAATAATTTTTCTGCGCAGCTTGAAAACCAACCGATACAAGCCAATTTTACGATTGAAGACTTCAAAAATCCCAATGTAAATATTTATACAAAGGCCACCTTAAATCTTGAGATTGTTAGTCAGTTTTATAAACCTGATACGATTGAATCAATGTCGGGAACATTTACCATTGATGGAAAAATTGCTGGACGAGTGAAGGAAAAAACAAGCTGGACATCCGAAGGATCATTAAGTCTTAATGCCGTAAATTTTAAATTAAAACAAAAGGAAATTGCATTCACTAATTTCAATGGCAATATTGTACTTACGCAAAACAGATTATCGGTTCAGAATTTCAAAGGGAATATTGCGGGTAGCGACTTAAGTCTGAATGGTAACATCGATAATTTATACGGTTATTTGTTAACCGACCAACAGCCAGTAAGTGTAGATGCGCAATTTTACTCAAGAAATATTGACCTTAATGAAATACTAGAAGATAAATCTACCTCTACTGCTTCCGATACTACTTACCGACTTGATTTTGATCCGCGCATTAATTTAAATCTGAATGTAAACATCGGAATGCTTTCCTTCAGAAAATTTCAAGCATGGCAATTAAAAGGTGATATCGGCTTGCATGATAAAGTACTTAACACAACTAATTTGTCGATTAAAACTTGCGAAGGAACATTGCTGTTGGATGGAGAGATGAATGCAAGGGATAAGGATAGTTTATTGATTACCTGCAATGCGAACATCCGTCAGATTGATATGAATACCCTGTTTTATCAGTTAGGTAATTTCGGACAAGAAGTGATTACTGATAAAAATATCAAAGGAAAAGTAACTGCTTCTGTTCAGTTTGCTTCAGCATGGAGTAAAGATTTGCATTGTAATATGAATCGTATTTATACGCAAAGTACTTTAACTATTGAAAATGGCGAGTTGAATAATTTTGAACCAATGCTTGCCTTGAGTAAGTATGTTAAAGGCGCCGATTTTAAAAACATCAAGTTCAATACATTAAAAAATACAATCGAAATAAAGAACCGAAGCATTGTCATTCCTACGATGGAAATTAAGAGCAGCGCTATGGACTTAACATTGTCTGGTACGCACTCCTTCGATAACATAGTAGATTATCATTTTCAACTTTACCTATCGCAATTGCTAGGTAAAAAAGTAAAGAATATGAATACAGAATTTGGTACGATTGAAGACGATGGACTTGGAAGAATGAGGATTTATTTGAGCATGAAAGGACCTGTCTCTTCTCCTAAAATCACCTATGACAGAAAAGGGTTTGAGCAAAATCTTGAAAAAGATTTAAAGCAAGAAAAACAAACTTTTAAAAATATCATCAAGGACGAATTTGGCTGGGGGAAGAAAGATTCTGTGAATACTAAAAAACAAGAACAAAAACCTCCAAAGAAAGAGGAACTTCAAATAGAGTACGACGAGTAAACTTGCTTTTATTTTGATATCTTTACGAGCGTAAAGGGGATAATTAAATTTAGAGACGTGAATATTTACACACGAAAACAACGCTGGAAAAAACTTTTGCTGATTTTAGCTTTACTAATTAGCGCGGGTTCCTTGTGGTATACAAACCGATTGGTAATTAAACTTCAAGAAGAAGAGAAAAAGAAGATCGAAATCTGGGCAAAAGCTACAGAGCGTTTTTCATCTCCAACAGCTGAGTTCGACAAACTGCAATTTGAATTTGAAATCATAAAAGATAACAGCACCGTACCTGTCATCTTAACGAATGATAAAAGCGAAGTTTTATCGACCCGAAATCTAGATTCAATAAAATCGCTCGACCCTGCATTTGTTAAAGAGCAACTTGCTGAAATGAAAGCACAACATGCTCCTATCGAAATAAATTTTGCTGAAAATGAAAAGAATTTTATTTACTATAAAGATTCTACCATTCTTACGCAATTAAAATATTACCCATACTTTCAACTGCTCGTAATTGCTTTGTTTTTATTTGTTTCTTATTTAGCATTTAGTACATCGCGAAAAGCAGAACAAAATCAGGTTTGGGTTGGAATGGCTAAGGAAACCGCACATCAATTAGGAACTCCCCTTTCTTCCCTTATTGCGTGGCTTGAAATTATCAAAGGAAAATCGCCAGATGATGAGTTTGTGATTGAATTAGAAAAAGATGTTCAGCGATTAAGTACCATTACTGATCGCTTCTCGAAGATTGGTTCTGCACCAGCGTTGAAGAAAGAAAACTTAACGACGGTTATTGAAAATGCGATTGGGTATATCCGTACCCGTAGTTCTTCGAAAGTAATTTTCTCACTTGAAAATGCGCAGCAGTATGATGTGGAAGCTCCGCTAAACATTGCACTCTTCGATTGGGTTTTAGAAAATATTTTCAAGAATGCTATTGATGCAATGAGTGGTGAAGGAAACATTCATGTAAAGATTACCGATCAACAACAGTTTGCTTACATCGATATCAGCGATACCGGAAAGGGAATTCCGAAGTCGAAATATAAAGATGTTTTTAAACCCGGATTTACCTCTAAAAGTCGTGGGTGGGGATTAGGACTTTCACTTTCTAAGCGTATAGTTGAAGAATATCACGAAGGACAAATTTTTGTGAAGAGTTCTGAATTAAATAAAGGAACGACTTTCCGTATTGTACTTAAAAAAATTACGACTTAATTATTCATGGCAGGAATTTATTTACATATTCCTTTTTGTAAGCAGGCCTGTCATTATTGCGATTTTCATTTTAGTGTTAATCAAGATAAAAAAAATGATTTAGTAGCAGCGTTATTAAAAGAAGCTTCTATTCGCAAAGAAGAACTTCAAAACGAAGCTATCAAAACTATTTACTTTGGAGGAGGAACGCCATCATTGCTGAGTGCGGATGCTTTACTTCGGATATTTGATACACTCGCTGAGAATTATAATTTATCGGCCTTACAAGAAGTTACCTTAGAAGCCAATCCTGATGACCTAACGGCAGCGTATTTACGTGAACTGCGACATACACATGTTAATCGTTTGAGCATCGGTATTCAATCGTTTAGAGAAGTAGATTTAAAACTGATGAACCGAGCACACGATGCTAAGCAAGCCTTGCGTTGTGTACCAGAGTCGGCGGATATTGGTTTTGAAAATATCAGCATTGATTTGATTTACGGAATACAAGGATTATCGCAAGCAGACTGGATAAAAAATTTGACTACGGCTTTTGATTTACCAATTGCGCATCTCTCCTCCTATTGTTTAACCGTTGAACCAAAAACGAAATTAGCGAAACTGGTTTCGAGTGGAGAATTACCTGCGGTA
>JBDKGQ010000104.1:0-10983 GCA_039798145.1 Bacteroidota bacterium | reverse complement strand
GCTCCTTACTCCTATTTATGGAGTAACAATTCAACTACAGGGTCAATTAACAACCTTGCACAAGGCGTTTATACAATAACCATTACAGATGCTAACGGGTGTGCAGTTACGAAAAGTGCAAGCGTTTCTGCAAGCGTTTCTCAACCACTTTCTCCTTTACAAATTACAGCGAGCCAATACCATGTAGCCTGCAAAGGAGATTCAACTGGAGCCATCGAATTATTTGTAAATGGGTCATTAGGTAATTACACTTATTTATGGAGCAATGATTCAACAACAAAACGAATCAATAATCTTAAAGCAGGAATTTACAGTGTTACTGTTTCCGATATGAATGGATGTTCAATCAACAAGTCGTATCAGATTAATGAGCCGGATAGTATTTTAATTTTAAGTATTACTAATGGCAGCTCTCCATGCTCATCAAGTAATTCAACAATTTATGCGAATATATTAGGTGGCTTAGCTCCTTATACTTATTTATGGAATACTGGAGCAACATCAACATCTATAAGTAATAATGCAAATGGCAATTATTCCGTCACAGTAACCGATGCAAATGGATGTTCTAAAAATGAATCGATAGCAGTTAACAATAATCAAATTCCATTATCAATTACACCTAGTTCACAAAACATTAATTGTGCAGTTGGTCAAACAGGATTCATAAGCATAAATGTTAATGGAGGAAATTCTCCATACCAATATTTATGGAGTAATGGGAACAATAATAATTCAATTAATAATCTTACTGCAGGGACTTACACCGTTACGGTAACGGATGCTAACGGTTGCACAAAGGAATATTCAAAAACCATTACAGATATCACTAACGTTCATGCACAAGTGCTGGCAAGCAATGAAATTTGTGTTGGTGAATATGCAAACCTTCAATGTGACTCTTTACCAGCAGCAACCTATCAATGGTATTATAATAATGAACCATTAAACGGTGCAACTACATCGACATTTACAACACCTGTTGGTGGTACTTACTATGTAATCGTTTCAACTGCATGTGGCACATATCAATCAAATAATATTGAAATTATTGTACATGCACTAAATCATGTTCAAGTCAACAACGATTTAATCATTTGTCAAGGTGAGAGTGCACAACTTCATGCATCAGGTGGAGTTAATTACCAATGGACTCCTGCTATCAACATTGACAATGCAAACTTTTCAGATCCTACGGTAACACCTGATTTCTCTACCGACTATACTGTAACCATTACAGATCAGTATGGATGTTCAGCAACAGCAACAGTAAAAGTTTCTGTTATGTGTGATTCAATCGATGCGCCCAACGGATTTTCTCCAAATAATGATGGCATCAATGATTACTTCCATATTAAAGGGATTGAAGATTTTGATGGTAATGTAGTATTCATCTATAACAGATGGGGAAGCTTAGTATTCAAACAAAAAAATTATGATAACAAATGGGATGGTAAGTGCAATGTGAATGGTGCATTGATGGGACAAGACTTACCAGAAGGAACTTATTATTTCCTAATCGATTTAAATAATGAAGGGAAGCCTCTTAGTGGATATGTGGTTTTAAAAAGATAAACAGTAAATGAAACAAATTAAACATATCATTTTATTTGTGTTCCTGATAGGTTCATCTGAAGCATTTGCTCAGTTTGAACCTCAGTTTACGCAATATATGTTTAATGAAACATTTATTAATCCAGCATATGCAGGTAGTCGTGATCACGCAGCATTCACAGCTGCTTATCGCAACCAATGGGTAGGAATGGATGGCGCTCCAAAAACACAAACATTCAGCGGACATATGCCTTTCAAAAATCAGAAATCAGCATTTGGTCTTGCTATCATGAACGATGAAATTTCGGTGATACATGATTTTTATGTCTTTGGAACTTACGCTTATCGTATTCATTTACCCAAAGGTAATTTAGCTATGGGATTACAAGGCGGACTTGTTAACCACCAAGAACAATTAGGTGATGTAAAAACACAAGACATCGGCGATGTTACTTTCTTAGGCACACCTCGAATTACTGTTCCTAATACTGGATTTGGAATTTATTATAACCAACCGAACGCTTATATCGGATTGTCTATTCCAAGAATGATTACCAATAAAGTTGACCCTTCAACAAGCAAATCGTTGAATACCGTTAATATCGATAATTGGCATTATTTCATGATGGGAGGATATGTTCATCCAATCAATGATGGAATAAAAATCAAAGCGACATTTATGCTAAAAGGTTCTACATCTGATATAGGTGCACATATTTTATTTAATGAATCAATCTGGATAGGCGCCAACTACAGAGCTAAAGACTCGTGGGCAGCGTTATTATCAATGCAATTAAACAAGCAATTACGAATGGGCTATTCATTCGATTATACAATCAGTCAATTAAAGAGAATTAATTCAGGAACACATGAAATTACTATTGGCTACGATTTTTCATTCGATAAAAACAATGTAGTAACTCCTAGGTATTTCTAAATATGCGTTACCTATTATTTACTTTATCCTTTTTATTTTGTCTGCAAGCTTCAGCCCAGCAAAAAAATATTGAACAAGCTAACAAGTTGTATTTACAAGGTGATTATATCAATGCGATTAAAAAATATGAAAGTTGTGAAAGAAACAATTTTACAATTGATGATAAAAAGAAAATAATTAATTGTTATCGGTTAACGAATCAACTTTTTAAATCAGAATCTTATCTTGATGATGTTTGTTTTGCAACGAAAGAAGAAATTTACTGTAACTACTATTTGAACTTATTAATTCAAAAGAAAGACTATACAAAAATCAAATTGCTTTCAGAACAAGGAATTCTAAAAATTGATTATACTATTCTGAAAAATAAAATTGATGCTTTGTACAATGACACTGTGCTTTATAAAATTGATGCGCTAAACATCAACACAGAATTTGCTGACATGGGTCTTGTGCAATTTAAAAACGGATTTGTTTTTTGTTCGAGCAGACCGACTAATAAAGTTATTGAGCGAAAGCATTCCTGGACGAACCAATCATTTTTGAATTTATTTTATTGCGAAAACATTACTGAAAACTGGTCTGCACCTATACTATTCTCACCTGAAATAAAATGCAAATTCAATCTTGGCCCCTTGTGTTTTAGTAACAAATCAAAAGATCTTTGGCTAACAGAAAACTATGCCGACAATGATCAACTATCTTCTGACAAAAAGTTTAAATTAAAAATTGCGCATTATAAATTAATTGATTCAAAATGGACAAAACAAAAAGATGTCTCATTTAATAATATCGATTATAATGTTGCGCATCCTGCAGTTAGTGAAGATGGAAACACAATTTATTTTTCCAGCAATATGCCTGGAGGATTCGGAGGAATGGATATTTATGTTTCGCATAAAACAAAAAAAGGATGGAGTACTCCAGTTAATTTAGGTGCTCAAATTAATACATTGGGCAATGAAGTGTTCCCTACTCTATTATCTGATGGGACTATTTATTTCTCTTCAGATGGTTTGATTGGTATCGGAGGATTAGATTTATACTTCACAAAAAATGTTAATGAAAATTACTTAGCCCCTGTAAATGTTGGTGCACCTTTAAATTCAACTGCTGACGACTTTCATCTAATATATGACAACAAAAATAAATGTGGCTATTTTTCATCCAACAGAATCAACAATGGATTGAATGATGATATTTTCAAGTTTGTAAAATCTGATATTGAAACCAAAAATGAAATCAAAACTACTTCATCAGATACAAAGCAAGAAAAGGAAGAAGACACTAGAGAAAAACGTAAAATAACAATCATTGACAACGTTGAAAATTCGCCAATAGCAGGAGTAAAAATTACTGATAGCGAAGGAAATATTATAAACGTTTCCGATAGCAATGGAATAGCTGAAATTGATAGTGTAATAAACAAAATCAAAATTGTAAAAGACGGATTCAATTCGAAAGATGTTGTTTTCAATGAATTCAAAAACGACCATCAATTCAGATTAAAAAAGAATGATGGTGCAGCATACTCTTCTTGGTATAGAATCATTTATTACGACCTCGACAAAAGTGATATAAGAAAAGATATGACAAAAGAAGTTAACGACATCATTGACTTTCTAAAAGCACATCCAGAATTAAAGATTACAATTACCTCTTTTACCGATAGTAGAGCCAGCGTAAATTATAACGAGAAGTTATCACAACGACGAACAAATTCTATAGAACAATTTTTACTGCTTCATGGCATACCTAAAAAGCAAATTGCGAAATCAGCATGGTTGGGCGAAGGGATTCTTGTCAACAATTGTGGTAATGACATTCCCTGCACAGAAGAAATGCATCAGTTAAATCGCAGAACTGAAGTTTTCGTGAGCGGTATTTCAAAGTAATTATTTAAGTTTTATTTTTTAGTAGTTTAGCAGACAGAATTATGAAAAAGGCTGTCTTACTATTTATTCATTTGTTTTTTTTCACTCATGTCTTTTGCCAAAACAGCAATCACGTCGCTAATGGTGAGTTCGGAATAAAGAACAGTATTAATAGTTTTTTCAAAGAAGAAAAATTGATTTGGACAAGTCCATTAAAAATCAAAAAAAAAGACTGGAATTATATTTTACCATCAGCAGCAGGACTAGGTATAATCTATACAATTGACCAACCTGTTCGTCGCGAATTGACTTATTTCAACAACCATCAAAGCTTAGTAAATACAGCCAATAAAAATATTACCTACCTAGGTGATGGTGCTGTTAACGTGGGAATATCGTCACTATTTGTTTTGAATGGATTGATTTTCAAAAACCATAAAAGTATTGAGACAGGTTATCTCTCTAGCAAAGCAATTGTGCATGCAGGAATAGTCGTATTCGTTTTAAAAACAATAGCAGGAAGAGAACGTCCTTTTTATAACGATCATCAAGGTCGCTTTCATCTTTTTAATCGACTTGAAGAAGGTTCTGCCTTTCATTCATTCCCTTCTGGACATACCATCACTGTTTTTTCAATGGCTACTGTAATTGCTAAAGAATATCGAGATAAAAAATGGGTGGGTATTACCTCTTATGGACTTGCATCATTGGTTGGCATATCGAGAATTGGACTCGATAAGCATTGGGCTTCTGATGTTTTTATAGGAAGTATTTTGGGATATGCAATAGGAAACTTTACCTTTAAGCAACATCAAAACACTTGGCATGTATTTCCATCGGCAACTACATCAAAAGCAAGTATCAACCTAATAAAACAATTTTAAATGAAGAAGAACTTAATTCGCATTTGTACCATCAGCGCAATGTTTCTAGCTGCTTGCAATTCATCTAATGATCAAAAAGAAAGTTGCACCAAAGAAGGCGACTTAAATCCTAATGGTTCGAGCGAACTATCGCTAATAATGCGCAAGATGGCGGCCCATTTAGCAGAGAACCGTGATGCATTGAAAGCCGGAAAAGGTATCGTAGCAGCACCTCAAGAAATTGACAATTTACTTACTGCAAAGAAAACAGATGAAGAGATTGATAAAACAATTTACGATGGTTATGCTAAGCTCTATCAGCAACGTATTATCGAATTAAACGAAACAGCGGATAAGCCAGATAGCATCAAAATAAAAGCGCATAACAATCTAGTAAGTACATGCAGAGATTGTCATAGTAATTTCTGTCCTGGTCCAATGGTAGTAATTAATCAACTAGACATTAAATAAAAAATCCCCTGAGAGTTTCTCAGGGGATTTTTTTATGCTATTAGAATTTTAATAATCCCAAAGTCCAATTTCGAAATTAACCATTTCCTGCTTAATCTTTTCAGCTTCTAACAATCGATCCATAGGAGTTGTTCTATAAGTATCGATTGGTCGGTCATAGATATTTTCCTCTTTAGTAATAAAGCTGTTAAACATGCGCTTCGTAAAGATGTCGTCGAATGTTAAACGCTGAGAAGAATTATATCGATTACCAACTTCAGAATGAACTAAAGCTGAACGACCTTCTGGGAAATATCTAATCCTTCCTTTTTCACTTCGATAACAGGACAGATTCCAATTATTCTAACATCCATTACCGAACGTTGCTTATCAAAGAACCATTCTTCTTTCATGTTGTAACGAGTTACACGATCAGAGTTAAATGGCTCAACTGAGTCAATCATTACGATATAATCAGGATTATCTGGATCTGGTCTTGATTCGATGTGAACTGAATCGCCGCTAATTACCTTAGAGAACTCAGTAGCTGTTAGTGGCATAGTAAACTGATCATCAATTGATGAATAAGCAGTTACTGAACCTTCTTTAACAGCATCAATCAATGTAAGAATTAAATTCTTACGATCTCTCGAAGAACTAGCTCCGCTACCATCAGCAAGAGGAAATCTTAATGGGGCATTAATCTTCTCGTGCAAATCAATTGCACGCCAGATTCTCTTTGACCACATTACATCCGCTTCTCTTAATGGAGGATAAGGAACTACCTTCCTGTCCATCGCACTTTCTCTACGATAGATATGCTCTCTGTCTTCAATTCCTCCTGAAAGGATACTATTCTGAGCAGATGCCCATTGAATAGATGCAGAAAACAATACTGCTAATAAGATGAACTTTTTCATTGTCATTAATTTTTATCGTTTTTACAATGTTGGATGGTTCAGGTTGGTTGAGTTATTAATTTACTGTCAGGATAATTGACTCCAATGATTTTGTTTGACCAGCTACAGATCCTACGATGTTATCGATAAGAACTTTATCACCAGGCTTACAAGCTTGCATTGCAGCTTTCATATTCGATGTAAATGCACTACTGTTAGCTGGCTCATCAACAAGATTTGCTCTTGACCCGCCTTTGTAAACAACAGTCATTTTGAATGACGTTACTTTAGCCGGAATGTTGAATAAGAAGTCACCCATATCAGCAGAAACACCACCCATTGAATTTAAAGTTGTTTTAGAAATCTTACCACTCTTAGCACCATAAATACGTGCAATTGGAGCAGGAACACTCTTAATTCTGAAACGGAATGAACCCATTGACATTGATTTCTCTCCCATTTTAGCAGTTACATTAATCGTAGCTTCACGACCAGCACTTACACGAGCGATATATCTTCCTTTTCCACCACCTGCAGATAAACTTACTCCGCTTGCACTGTAAGAAACATTCTCAGCAGGAACACCAGGTACAGAAATCGTAACAGGATTGTCAATACCAATGTAGAATACATTTAATGAGTCAGCAGAAACGGAAGCACTTGGTGCTGAAACCATGTAAGAAGATTCGAATGGATACTCTTTTAATGTTCCATCACTACCTCTTAAACGAATTTGACCTGACCATTTTTGCTCACCTGGAGAACGAGGAGAAGTTGTATACTTACCCATTCCCTCTTCTACTTTCAATGTAGATCCGCCAACAACAATTTCTGGAGTTGATGTTCTATCATAAGCAGCAAGGAATACATCAGCTGTATACTCTTGTCCTATGATTACATAACTAGTAGGTGCTACAACTTTAGCAACTACATCAGAGAATTTTAAGTCGGTTGCGTTAATAGATGCTAATAAATGGTTTACTACATCTGATTCAGCATTCTTAACGTCTAATTGGAATTTAGTTAACTGACAAACAGAAGCAACAACTGGGTTGTGATAGAAATTAGCCATCTCCCATGTACGCTTACCTTCTTCAATTACGAATTTGTCACCCTTGTTTTTAGGATCTGGATCTGACGTTCTAAACATATCGTCTAATTTCATCTTCCAGTTTGCCTGATCTTTAGGATCTAATGCAGCAACTACATTTTTCTTGAACTCTTCAATTTTGTTCTTTAAATCAGTTGCTTTCTTTCCACGACCATCTTGCTTGTCGCCACACATTACACGTGTTGGTTCATCGTAGTTATCTTTTGCCTTAACATCAATCAATTCGACCTTTTGACCTGCTGGAACTTTATCAGTTGCATTGATCAATTCTTCTTTTAATTTATCGATATATGTATTGATGTCTTTAGAAAGTTTACGAACTTTCTGTGCTCTGTCATAAAACGGACGAGTTTTGTCTGCCTCCGTTTCCATTTTCTTATCGAACGTACTATAAGACAAGTTGTTTTTCGATGTCATATTTTGCACCGAAAACTCCAAACTTGAGTTAATAGTAACGAATGCGTTGATGATTTCTTTTGATGTATTCAATGCTAACAGGGCTGTTAACACGAGGTACATCATACCAATCATCTTCTGCCTAGGGGATAAATTATTACCTGCCATTTTCTTAGTTCAAATTAAAGGTTAGAAATATTTGATAAGTATAATGACCTGGATTATTTATTACCCATTGCAGTTAACATATTGCCATAAATTGTATTTAAAGATGATAAGTTCTTAGCTAACTTACCTACTTCTTCTTTATACTTTTTAGTGTCTTCAACAGTACTGTTTAAATTAGCTAATAAAGCTTCATTTGAAGCATTCATACTAGATAATGTTGCTGAAGCTGATTTGTAAGAGTTTGCTAAAACAGTTACTTCTTTAGAAGCATTTGCTACATTCTTAGCGTATTCTTCAGTTGCTACAGCTGCATTTGTTACTGAAGCCATCTTTGAAGTATTCTCACTTAATGAACGTAAACCTGTTCCTAAACTTTCAATTAATTCAGGACCAATTTTAGCGTCAGCTAATAATTTGTCTAATTGCTGAGAAACAGCGTCTCCTGATGCAGGCTTCACTTTCTTGTGACGCTCAGCTCCTGGCTCATGCATTCCAGCTAATTCAGGGTAAACTAATGACCAATCCACCTCTTCATGTGGTGGTTCAAACGCAGAGAAGAAGAAGATAACAGCCTCAGTCAATAGACCTACCGTTAACATGATCCCTGCACCTTCCCAGTGCTGAATTTTAAATAAAGCTCCTAAAATAACTACGGCTGCACCCAAACCGTATAATTTTCCCATGAAAGACTTGAATGCTTTTCCTTGGGTAATTTGCGCTAATCCCATTTTGTTTAAGTTTTTAAGGTTTTGTTTTAAGATTGATTATTGGTTAATTGTTTTGCGAAGTGGTTATGTTTCGCGTATTGAATGGTTTTTATTAAAAATCTGCTTTGTCTCGTCCTAAGAAATCCATCACACAACGGAATCCAATATAAGATTTACATGTGTCTTGGTATTCAAAATTACGAGTACTTGTTTGAATAAAATATCCGATATCTTTCCATGATCCTCCACGAGTAACTTTCTTCTTTAACTCTGGGGCATCATTATCGGCAGCATTATAAACGTAGTCTGGATTTAAGTCATGCATAAAGTTATATGCTGAATTATCGTATGCGTTAGTTGTCCACTCAGCAACGTTACCAGCCATGCAATATAAGCCGAAGTCGTTAGGGAAATACGATGTAACTTTAACTGTATAGAATCCACCGTCATCTGTGTAATTACCTCTTAAAGGCTTAAAGTTAGCCAAGAAGCAACCGTTACTGTTACGAGTATAAGGACCTCCCCAAGGATATGGGTTATTAGCTAATCCCCCACGAGATGCGTACTCCCACTCACTCTCTGTCGGTAAACGGAAGTCCTGAGTATATGCTTCTCCACTTTCTTCTAAGTAACTATTCAATAATTGTGTTCTCCAAACACAAAAAGCATTTGCCTGCTTCCAGTTTACCCCAACTACCGGATAATCATCATATGCCGGATGCCAGAAATAAGCTTTCGCAATTGGATCGTTAAATGAATAAGTATAATCATGAATCCAGCATAAAGTATCTGGATAAATATTAATGATTTCTTTCTTGATAAATACTGAACGGTCTGTTCTTCCCTCCTTACGATCACTAAAAGAACCCGCAGCAGCATCAGCACCTTCATCTCTTAACGTTTTTTGAGCAGCCGCTTTTAAATCAATCCATTGATATTCATAATTTAATTTACGTGCATCAATTTCTTTTCTTCTATAGTAACGCTCACTTTCTGGTAAATATAAGTCAGCTAGAGTTTCAATATTTTCTTCTTCATCCCACTTAAGTTTTTCTTCCCAATTAATACGCTCGCCATATTCACCTTCCTCTAACAAATGTTCTCCACCTAATAAACGGTGAGCCATTGAATCTCGAACCCAATAAACAAATTGACGATACTCATTATTTGTAATTTCAGTATTGTCCATATAAAACGCATGAACAGCTACCGTTTTTGACTGTGTAACTTGCGAATAAGGTACATCCTGATCGCTAGCGCCCATATTAAATGAACCTTGAGGAATGAAAACCATTCCGTATGGATCGGCTTGATACCATTTCTCACGACCTTGAACTCCTACTAGCTGACCGCGGTTACCGCCTCCACAACTACTTAATAGTATAACTGCGGATATTGCAATAATCAAATTTTTCATATGCGTTTTATTTCGCTTAAGGTTTGGTACTTTAATTTCTTTAATGAGGTAACGATGAATTTAAATCATTTATTGTAACCCCGATAAATTTTGAAGTTGCCTTTACGGCATCTACAAATTTATGTTACCGATTTTATGAAATTTCTTTATAATTATAAGAACCTTACATTTTTGATAGAAACAGGAACTTTCTTCTTAACCATGAAGCAATAGCCTAACATGATTTCGTGTGTTCCGTCACTATAGTTCTTTAATTCTGACGTTGTAAAATCGTATGAATATCCAACTTTTAATTTCTCAGTAATATTCATTCCTAACATTCCCACAATTGCATCTTCATTTCTGTATGATGCACCAACCCAAAAACGCTCATTGAATTGAGCATTTAAATTAATATCAAATGTTGTATTTCCAGTAACATTTTTAACGAAAACCATTGGCTTTAAAACTACAGTTGGAGAAACTTCGAAGTTATACCCAACCATACCGTAAATATGTCTTTTATATACCTTAGAAAAATTATCTAAATCAACACTACTCTCTAGTAAGTGACTTGCAGAAACACCTGCAAATAATTTATCATTATTATAATATGCACCAAAACCTA
>JBDKGQ010000103.1:0-4993 GCA_039798145.1 Bacteroidota bacterium | reverse complement strand
AAATCATAATAAGTTACATAATCATATCCAACTCCGTAGGAATATTGGAATTTATTGGAAAGGTTATTAAATCGACTGTAGTACTTATCTTGAACGTAGCCTCCATCAGCAAATAAATTTAAATACATTGCTACCGGAATCTGATTAAATTTTTCAGAATTGATAAATGATGTCCGATAAACTCGTTTCTTCATCAATGTGTATTTTAATTGTGATTTGATCAGTAAATAATTTTGACCATTCATCACATAATAATCATAACCTCTGATGTAATCTTGTCCGTAACCAATTGCTTTTTGATTAAAAAAAGGAGCTCTAGATATTTGTGTTAAACGCCCTTTTGTCATAGCTGCAAAGTGGAGTTTATCATTTAACTTAAAGTACTTTCTAAGGCCTGTTGATATCGCCATTATTTCAGGTTCGTTCTTAAGCGATGCAAAACCACTTCTAAAAATGTCAAATTCAAAATAGGTCCCCTTTAAAGCATAGGCCTGATAATCTCTTTTGTCAAACCGATATCCCCAAGAAAGCGTTAATGCTTGCTGGTAAGTGGAGTTGTTTACGAAAAAAGAAGGGTTTAAATAGAGTACTGAATCAATAGTGCTGTTTCTGCGGTAATCCAATCCCGTTAGAAAGTAATTATAAATGCCTTTGCGCTTGTTAATTCGAACGTAAGTTGAAAAATCTTTTCTGACATATAAATCTTCATTTTTGTAAAATTGTAGTTTGTCACCAACTACATCATAGGTGATTTCATGATTTTGAGAAATTAAAAATCCCGCCGATAATCCAATATTCTGTTTTCTATTTAAATAAGGGATAGTATAGCTTAATCCTAGTCGATGGGAATAACCATAAACCATTTGAAGCTGGACAATTTCATCGCGTCCTCTGAAATTATCTTGCCGGATGTATAAGCCATAATTAGTTCTGTTCAAGTCTTTTTTCTGAGCCCATTCATTAAAGTTTCTATCAGCTAGTTCAAAAACAGGCATCGGCCATAAATACCATCTTTCTGATACGCTAATGTAAATTAACGCAGTAGTAGGACTTTCTTTAATATAATTAATATCTACAAAGTTGAACAAGCCAATGTTCATGAGATTTTCTTTGCATCTTATCAAAACACTGTCGAGATTATAAACGCTTTCATTACGGCTAAATGGAAGCTCTCTTAAAATGATGGAAGATTTTGTTTTTTTGTTACCAATAATTAATATTTCCTTAATAAATACTGTATCGGTTTCTGCTTTTGCAGATAAAGAAAACAACGGATTAATTAAAAAAAAGAAAAGTAATAACTTGAAAAGAATAGGGGATAAATTCGATCTCAATTCTGTCAATTAAATATTTAAATAGTGCATCAGCGAATCGTATCGATTCTTTAGGTCATCGTTAAATTCGCTTTGAGAAAAAGATCCAATCACATTGTAATTATATCTATAAAAAGCAGCAAGTATTCTTGATAAATCAACTTTGTCGATTTTCAAAGTAATTTCTATTGTCTGTTGGTTTTTAGTTGCAGAGACACTCGCACTTAAGATATGACCACCATCAGATTCTACAATCTGACTAATGTGACTCATTGAATAGTCTTTAAAGCCCATTTCGAGAATGATAATCCCTCCAGGCATATAAACACTTTTGCTTTCAGCAAAATAAGCAACTAAATCATTCACCGTTACTAATCCTAAATAATGGTTATCATCATCTACAACTGGTACAATATCTAATTTATTGATAGTTGCAATTTTTGTTAATTCATAAACATGCTGATTATGATAAACAGAAATCTTAGAAAATGTGATATCGGCATTTTTTAAAATCGTTTTATTTAGTTCAGGCTTCACAACATCTGTTTTGTGCAGAATTCCTAAATAATTGGTGCCATCAATAACTGGTAATGCATTAACCCGCAATTCATCCATCCAAACCAATGCTCTTCCGCATGTATCGGTTAGCTTTAATGGAGGTACACTATCAGTTATTAAATTCGACGCAAACATATGTTCTTTAACGATTATGGATAAATTTTGTTATCTTATAAGACAAACATAGTATTTTCGCATTATAAATAGACTTTGTAAGACGCTATTTTATCAACGAACAGTAAAATCAGTTAAAGGAGAGTAATCAATGACAAAATTAAGTGTCAATATCAATAAAATTGCAACAATAAGAAACGCTAGAGGCGGATCCGTTCCAGATGTTGTTAAGGCGGCATTGTTTATTGAGTCGTGTGGAGCTCACGGAATTACTGTACATCCGCGCCCCGATCAGCGTCATATTCGATATGATGACGTTTATAATCTTAAAAAGGTTTTAAAAACTGAATTTAACATTGAGGGTAATCCTACATCAGACTTTATTAAAATATGTAAAGATGTAAGACCGGAACAAATTACGTTAGTGCCTGATGCACCTGAAGTTCTTACTTCAAATGCCGGATGGGATACAATAAAAAACAAAAGCTTTTTAATTGACATCATTAGTGAGCTAAAGTCGTTCGGGAGTCGAGTGTCTATTTTTATAGATCCTAATCCTGAAATGATTTTTGCTGCGAAAGAAACTGGATGCGATAGGGTAGAACTTTACACTGAAGCATATGCATCTAACTATGCGTTAAATCGCGAGCAAAGTATTGCTCCTTTTCGTATTGCTGCAGATGCTGCTTTGAACTGTGGTTTAGTATTGAATGCCGGTCACGATTTATCACTTGAAAATTTAAATTATTTTGTAAAAGTGATTCCTGAAATAGCTGAGGTAAGTATAGGGCATGCACTCATTAGTGATGCCTTGTATATGGGATTAGAGAATACAGTAAAAGCTTATCTGAAAGCGTTAGAAGTGTAATTATTCGTCTTTCTTTCTAGGATCATAAACAAAGTTCTTATATCCAGCAATAATTACAATTCCATAAATTATCCAAGAAGCATATTGATTCATTTCATCTTCTAAAAGAGGAGTTTTTTCAATGTTTTTATACAAATAAGTAGCAATAATTACAATTGCTAAATAAAGGAACCAATAGTAAATTCTTTTATTACTCATCGGTTATAAATTTCTTGATTTGATGGTGTTTTTCACTCGCTCTAATTCCTGCATTAAATTTTGACTCACTTTTTTATCAATATCCAATGCAACATATCCGATATTGTTGTTAGTTTGTAAATACTGTCCGAGAATATTCACTTTCATTGTTGATAATACTCCGTTGATTTCACTAAGAACACCAGGCACATTACGATGAATATGTAATATACGATGAGTGTTTTTAATTAATGGTAAATTAATTTCAGGTACAGTTAAACTTCCTAAGCTTGATCCGGTTTTTGCATAGGTAATTAATTTTTCTGCTACATCTATTCCAATTGCTTCCTGCGCTTCTATCGTGCTTCCTCCGATATGAGGAGTTAAAATTGTATTAGGTAAATGCTGTAATGGAGAAATGAATTTGTCTTTATTTGTTTTTGGTTCTTCAGGAAAAACATCAACGGCTAAGCCAGCAATATGATTTTCTTTAATAGCTTGTTTAATAGCTGTCATATCTAAAACATCACCGCGACTCAAATTAATTAGATGAACACCCTTCTTCATCTTTTTTATGCGTGATGCACCAATAAGATTTTTTGTTTCACTGTTGCCTGGAACATGCAACGTTATAACGTCGGATTTTTTTAATAAGTCATCGAGTGATTTACACGACTCAGCATTGCCTAGCGCAAGCTTATTCATGACATCATAAAAAATCACTTTCATTCCCATTGCCTCTGCTAAAACAGATACCTGAGATCCAATATGTCCGTAGCCAATTATTCCTAAAGTCTTTCCTCTTAGTTCATAGCATCCATCACTTTCTTTTAACCATTGACCTTTATGGGCTGCATTATTCTTTTCAGGAATTCTTCTTAGCAAAGAAATGCAAAGTCCAATTACTAATTCAGCTACTGAACGCGTATTTGAAAATGGAGAGTTGAAAATAGCAATCCCTTTATCAGCAGCTTCTTTCATGTCAATCTGATTTGTCCCAATGCAAAATGCACCAGCTGCTATTAGGTTATCAGCGTGTGATAACACCTTTTTTGTTATTTGAGTTTTTGATCTTAAACCTAGAATTGCGACATCACTAATTTTTTTAATTAGTTCTTTTTCACTGATAGCGCCTTTGATTACTTCTATGTTTTTAAATCCATTTTTTTTGAATAGTTCAATCGCAGCAGGATGAACATTTTCAAGCAATAGTACTTTCATAATGCAATTTTAATCCATTAAAAAATGCTATGATTATAAATGAATATTTTTTTTGAACAATTCGAAGTGTCAAATCAACAATAAAATCTGATTATAAAATTCTATTTTCAATTATCTTTGCTACAAATTAATATTTTATGTTTACTCACAAGCCCTTACGACGATTCATTACACTAGGTCAGTTTATCATCGAACGTCAATCTGATTTTCCTTTTGCTAAAGGAGAATTATCTCGATTACTTCGTGATATTGGAATTGCAGCAAAGTTGGTAAACAGAGAGGTGAATAAAGCAGGGCTTGCAGATATCCTTGGTGATATGGGCGAAACAAATGTGCAAGGGGAGGATCAAAAGAAGTTAGATGTTTATGCAAATGAACAATTCATAAATGCATTACGCTCAGGTGGAGAATGTCTGGCAGTGGCTTCAGAAGAAAACGAAGATTTAATTGAGATTGAAAGTCCTGTTTCAAAAAACGCAAAGTATGTTGTTTGTATTGATCCGTTAGATGGTTCTTCAAATATTGATGTTAATGTGAGTATTGGAACTATCTTTTCTATTTATAGAAGAAAGGCGGATCGTAACGGTGCAACCACAATCGATGATTTTATGATTAAGGGGACAGAGCAGGTTGCTGCTGGTTATGTAATCTATGGATCAAGCACCATGTTAGTTTATACAACTGGTAAAGGTGTTAACGGATTTACCTTGGATCCATCAATCGGAGAGTTTTGTTTATCGCA
>JBDKGQ010000102.1:0-5012 GCA_039798145.1 Bacteroidota bacterium | reverse complement strand
GCACACCACTGACTATGGCCAAACGTGGACAATCAATTCCAATTTTTCGGGAGTGTTTAATGCGATGGATATCGTGACATTTTATGCAACCGCAATCGTAGCTTTCAATAACACACTGTATAAATCAACCGACAATGGGGTTACCTGGAATGCACCCATAAATACACCGCCTTCTTTTAGCAGCTCTGCTCCTACTTCCGTAAAAATCGTTTATGCTAATGTTTACCTTGCAACTAATGGAGATGGTGAGTTGTTTTTTACCTCTGATGGAGGAAATACATGGAATTCCAATACAAGTCTTATTGGTAATCCCTTAAATAGCTGTATCGGATTAAGTCCAACGAAGATTATTGCTGTTGGCGATAACGGTAAAATAGGTTTCAGTAATAATGCAGGAACAAGTTTAACTTCATTAGATACACGAGTTACCAATCAGGAACTATGGGGGATTCATCATACAGGGACTCTTTGCTACGCAGTTGGTGATGCTGGGACTATTATTAAGTCATCGAATAGCGGACAATCATGGACGAGTTTGAACTCTGGAAGTTCAGATAATTTAAAAAGCGTTGTAGCCATCAATAATAACATAACTGTTGCTGTAGGAAATGGTGGTACCATATTACGAACAACCAATGGAGGTACTACATGGTCGTTAGTAAGTACAGGATATTCAGATGATATTAGTATAATCCATCGACTTCCCAACGGAATACTTTACGCGGTTGGAAATAATGACTTGATTTTAAAATCAACGAATGATGGTAGCACATGGACTTTTGAAACAACTTCTTTTACTGGGTTTCAATACAACCTCACGGATGTTTATTTTACTTCGAACGATACCGGATTTATCGCTACTAATAGCGCTGAAATTTTAACTACGGATGATGGAGGTCAAAATTGGTACTTACGCATGACAGGATTATTTGCACCTATGACCTGCCTTAATTTTTCAGATGGATTGAACGGATGGATTGGAAGCAGTAATGGTGAAATATTTTATACGGACAACGGAGGACAATCATGGACAGATCGCTCAATGGTTGGCTTTACAGGAAATATTCATCGATTGAAGTTTATAGATGTCAATATTGGATGGGCATTTACTGATCAAGGTATATTCAAAACAACTGACAATGGTTTAACCTGGGAAAAAGAATTTTCTCCTTGCAATGATGTACGCGGAATCGATTTCACTGGAAACTATTCAGCCTTAGCTGTTGGAGCTGGTCAGGGAAAGATAATAGGCCGAGATGTAGACATACAAGCATTTGTTGGAGCAGGCGCCTACTGTTCAGGACATGAATATTCGTTTGGAGCATTTACATTCGGAACATTCAATAATGGTAACACCTTTATCGCGCAACTATCCGACGACTTGGGGAACTTTGATTACCCAACAACCATGGCAGTTGTGCAGGCCACTATAATGAATAGTATCACCGCTACCATTCCTGCGGGCATTCCTCCTTCTTCTCTTTACCGAATGCGAATTGCATCGACCAATCCTCCTATGTACAGCAACATCCCTTTAACAGCGCTTGATGTTCATGACTCCCCTCAAGGATTAATTTACGCAAATGGAAATACCACTTTTAATAATGGCGACTCTGTAACTTTAATCAATTTGAGTGGAGCGATTGGAACATACCAATGGTATAAAAACGGACTTCTGATTCCAGGTGCTACTAACGACTCATTGGTAGTTTATACCCCTGGCACTTACTTGTTGAATATTAATGACGGAATTTGCGATGGCAATTCCAATTCGATTGAAGTAATCGTCAATGGAGCGTCAGGAATTTCAACTGTGAATAATGTAAGTTTAAAATATTATCCGAATCCTATATCCGATAATGTAACTATTGAAATGGGGGATTTGCATTTTAACCAAATTCAGGTTTTAAATCTTGAAGGGAAAGAGCTAACCAATACAACAGGAAATTTTACGGGAACTATTACAATTCAGATGAAAGACCTTGCTCAAGGATTTTACTTATTGAAAATCAGCGGAAGTCAGCAGGCAGTAGTAAAAATCTTAAAAAATTAAGTCGGCAAAGAGACAAATGTTTAAATTTGATTAAATGTTTGTTTTATGAGAGTGTTTTTATTTAATGTCCAAGAGAATCTTATTGCTGGTTTAACATTATTATTATTGGTGATATTCTTTATTATCATCTTACCTTACTTAATATTAGATGCCATTTTCAGTAAGCCACTTACCGAAGAAGAGAAGAAAAAACTAGAGCAAGAGCGTCAGAATCGATATCGACAATCATTACCCATTCGCTGCGGTTGCTGCGCTGGTCAACATAGAGGATTATCATCCACCAACTAATCCTGTTCGTTAAATTAAATTTAACCTAAGAGTAAAGCGATTAGCAATTATATTTGCAGAAATATAATTGACCTATGAAATCATTCTTAAAATCTGTTTTAGCCGCAATGCTTGGAGTCTTATTGGCTTCGACAGTTGGCTTCTTTTTATTCATTGCACTAATTGCTGCAATTGTTTCATCCGGAGATAACAAAGAAGTAACCGTTAAAGATGGCTCTGTATTACATATTCAACTATCTGAAAAACTTACCGAGCGCACATCAAAAAATCCGTTTGAAAATTTTGACATTGCAAGCTTTAGTAGTAAAAAAGGACAGCCAGGCTTAAATGATATTTTACAAGAAATAAAGTTTGCTAAAACTGATGAGCACATCAAAGGAATTTACCTTGATGTTCCTTCGGTTTCAATGGGTATGGCTACGATGGAAGAAATTCGTAACGCACTAATCGATTTCAAAAAATCAAGAAAATTTATTTACGCTTATGCGGAAAACTATACACAAGGAGCTTATTACCTTGCTAGTGTAGCTGATAAAATTTATTTGAATCCACAAGGTAGTCTTGCGCTCACCGGACTTTCGACTGAAATCATGTTTTTAAAAGGCACCTTAGATAAATTAGAAATTGAACCACAGATTATCCGTCATGGTAAATTCAAGAGCGCAGTTGAGCCTTATATCCGTGAGAACATGAGTGAAGAAAATCGTGCACAGATTGCAGGATTTATTAATCCAATCTGGAATCATATTGTTACTAATGTCGCTTCTTCAAGAAAGATTACTCCCGATGCAATTAATTTAATGGCTGATAGCTTAAAGATTAATGAAGCAAAAGATGCATTGGACAATCAACTAGTTGACAAGCTTGCTTACTATGATGAATTCATGGATGATTTAAGCGTGGTAGCAGGAAAGAAAAAAGGCGAAGCTCCTGAATTTATCACTTTGAACAAATATAAAAACGCAGCAATTGCAACATCTACTGCTTCAGATAAGATTGCTGTTATCTATGCAAACGGAGAAATTTCTGGTGGTGAAGGAGATGATGAAAAAATCGGATCTGAAACATTAGCAAAAACAATTGCTGATGCTCGTAAGGATGATAAAATAAAAGCGATTGTATTAAGAGTAAATTCTCCAGGTGGTGACGCATTAGCTTCAGATGTTATCTGGAGAGAAGTAGTATTAGCGAAGAAAGTAAAACCTGTTGTTGTATCAATGGGCGACTTAGCTGCATCTGGTGGATATTATATCTCTTGCGCTGCTAATAAAATTGTTGCAGAACCAACAACATTAACAGGATCGATTGGTGTATTTGGATTAATGTTCAATGCACAAGATATGTTTAAGAATAAACTTGGAATTACATTCGACACTTATAAAACAAATACCTACGGTGACATCGGAACAATGAGTCGACCAATGACTGAAAGCGAGCGACTAATTATTCAACGTAGCGTTGATCAGGTTTATAATACGTTTACATCTCGCGTTGCAGAAGGAAGAAAAATGAAGCAAGCAGATGTGGATAGTATCGGTCAAGGACGCGTATGGTCGGGTGTAGATGCGAAGCGCATTGGATTAGTTGATGAAATTGGAAATATCAATGATGCAATACGTATTGCAGCTGACTTGGCAAAAATCAAGGAGTATAGAATTAAATCAATGCCTGAACAAAAAGAACCATTCGAAGAATTGATGAGTGGTATTTCAGAAGAAGCGAAGGTTTGGTATTTCCAAACTACATTAGGTGATCAGTATTATATCCTGAAAGAACTTCAATCAATCAAAAATAAACAAGGCGTTCAAGCAAGAACATTTTACAACCTATCGTTTTAATGCGTTATAAATTATTTATAATCGCCAGTTTTTTATTTCAAGTATCCTTTGCTCAAGAGCAAATCGGTTTACAAGAACTTAAAGCTGGCGATTTTTTATTTGAAGATTTAGGTGGTGGTGATTTATCGAATGCAATTAAGAAAGTCACTCCTCACTACAACGGACACTACTTTTCGCATGTAGGAATGCTTACGTCATACAATGGAAAGTTAGTTGTGATGGAAGCATATGATAATTTCGCCGATACAGTTTCTATTTCCACTTTTATTAATCGATCAATAGAAACGATTTACGTTGGACGTTTAGATAGCAAATATCAATCTAAAGTAAACAATGCATCAGAACTTGTTAAAAATTACCGTGGCATTAAATACGATGAAAAGTATTTACCTGATAGCAATCAGATTTACTGTGCTGAATTAATTTATTATGTTTTCAAAGAAGTAAATCAGCAAAAGGATTTTTTCAAGATGCAACCCATGACTTTTAAAGATCCGGAAACACATGAATTATTCCCTGGCTGGATTAATTACTATCAAAAGTATTTTCAGATGGATGTCCCAGAAGGCCAACTTGGAATTAATCCTGGATTATTAATTAATGATAAACGATTAAGTGTTTATCGCTTGAAGTAATTTCTCTAAACTTAATACTTTAATTTATTTTTTTTCAATTCATAATTAGAGTTCCTTCCTCCTTCTTTTGTTTGTTTTAAAATTCCTTTATCAATTAAATCTTTTATATCTCTTAAGGCGGTATCGTTGGACGTCTTAGTGATTTTTGCCCACTTAGAAGTTTGTAGCTTCCCCTCGAATCCATCTAACAACTTATTC
>JBDKGQ010000101.1:0-6098 GCA_039798145.1 Bacteroidota bacterium | reverse complement strand
AAAAAGCAATTTAACTATTACTGTGTTTTTCTGATTTGTGAATAACTAAACGACAGTAAATGCTTAAAATTTTGGAGTAATACTGTCGATTGATATTTTTGGTTCGGGGGGGGCGCCCCCTAAATGAAGATGAATTTTAGGAGTTGAATTTTAAAATCCATTATTTACTTGTACGACTATTCAATCGATCCACCTTATTCAATCCTTTAACAAACATATGCTCCGCAGTTTGATAAATTGAAATTGCATCTGTTTTGAATTGCTCTTCTACCTTCACTTCTTTCATATCGCCGCTATAACGATCGAAACTAAATTGAGCAAATTTTTTCTGCGGTGATAGCACCATCAATTTATTTCCTTTGATGTATCCAAGCTTCTGATAAGTACCAATAAAAGCTCGTTCATCATTTGGGGTCATCGTTAAAATATTCTTTCCAAAGAATGTAGACTCATAACTCCAGTTCATTAAACCAGCCAATGTTGGAACCACATCCACTTGGCTACATAGTTTATCAACTTGCATAGGTTTAATTAATTCTGGCGCATAGATTAAACACGGTATCTGATATTTTAAAATTGGCATCTCGGCTTTCCCAGCGCTACTGCCACAATGATCGCCAATAATTACAAAAAGCGTATTCTTGAACCAAGCATGCTTTGGAGCTTCTTCAAAAAATTTCTGAAGTGCATAATCAGTATAACGCACTCCCCCACTCCTATTCTTGTTCAGCTTCAATCCTACCTCCGGGAAAGTATAAGGCTTATGATTAGAAGTAGTAAGGATAAAATTAAAGAATGGTTTACCTGCTTTATAACTTTGATCGGCCTCCTTCATTGCACGTGAATAAGAATCCTCGTCACAAGTCCCCCATACATTTGCAAAACGAATTTCTTCTTCGCTGTAATTACTTCTATCAACAATTTGAAAATGATTTCCACTAAAAAAGGTATTCATATTGTCAAAGTATCCGAACCCACCATAAATAAATTTATTTTCATACCCCTTCTGCTTAAACAACCATCCTGAAGAAAACAAATTATCATTTGACGGACGACGAACGATGCTGGTACCTGGAGTTGGCGGGATACTTAAATTCAATGCTTCTAATCCACGTACAGTACGAGTTCCATTTGCATAAAGGTTCGTAAAAAACAATCCTTTCTTTACCAGCTGATTCAAGAATGGCATTTCATATCCATCACCTGGGTCAATGTATTCAAGATATTCGCCACTTAAACTTTCAACTGTAATGAACATGACGTTGTAACGCTTTTCTTCTCCAATATTTTTATAGGAATAAATTAAATCATTGGCAGGATAAGAAATAAAAGAATCCTTCATCAAAGCCTTTACATGATCATTAGCCTTCTTATCATCGATAGTATAATAAAATCGATCGTAATCTAACTGATTATTTTTATAGGCTTCAAACAGACTGTAAAAACCATTTTTTGCTAATTCATTATTGTAAGAATTATTGCTAATTCTACTCCAATTAATATTCACAAAAAGAAATGCAAAAAGAGGAAGAATTGAAATCAGCAACAGACTTTTCAAACGACTTAAATAAGTGGTATCTGATTTTAAAGAACCATCAACGTAATTATTTTTCACTAGCCAATAAATTGCAAGTGCTGTTAATCCTGCAACAATCGCCACCAAGGGTCCAATAGAATACGATTCAACAATATTTCCAATTACTTCATTAGTGTATACTAAATAATCGACTGCAATGAAATTAAAACGCACTTCAAATTCATCCCAGAAAAAATACTCGGCAAATGCATTAAATATCCAGATAAAAATTGTCAAGCCATAGAAAAACCAGCAAAGTCCTTTATAAAATTTAGTTCCTGCGATTACTGATGGAATCAGAAATATAATGATTGCGATTGGCAAAGCATAATATGAAAAAGCAATTACATCAAATAGAAATCCTGAAAGAAAACTGAGTGTTATATCAAATAGATTAAAACTTACACTATGGAATGATTTTGCAGTAAGGATAACGCGCGTAATTATTGAAACAACAAGAAATATTTTAAAAAATCCTGCTAATGTCCGATAACGACCATTATAAATTTTACTTAGCAAATTATCCATGTATAGTTTCCTTCAATCCAAAGCCTTTAATTATTTCTCCCTCGTAATCCAGCCATTGTTGCCAACGTTCATCTACATTTTCCTCCACTGCATACTTTCTGGCAAAATTGATAAACATTGTATAGTGATTGGCCTCACTAATCATCAGCATTTTATAAAACTGTTTTAAATCTTCATCATTAATATTTTCCGAAAGCACTTTAAATCGTTCGCAACTTCTTGCTTCTATCATTGCTCCGAAAAGCAAACGATCAATCAAATGTATTTCTCTCGAACCGCCCTTGCGTTGAAATTCATATAGCAAGTTTACATATTCATCTCTACGTTCGCGACCTAAAACGAATCCGCGCTCCGTTAATTTATCATGCACTTGCTTAAAATGACCTAACTCTTCCTGTGCTAATTCGAGCATCGCATTTACTAATTCCGTTTTTTCAGGAAACTTCACGACGATTGTAATTGCATTCGTAGCAGCTTTCTGCTCACAATACGCGTGATCAGTTAATATCTCTTCGATATTTTTTTCTACTATGTTTACCCAACGAGGATCTGTTGGCAATTTCAATCTAAACATGAAATTAGTATTTTAACAACTCAGCAATTTTAATCTTTACTTTATCAGCATTTGGAAGCATCGCAAACTCCAACGTACTGTTTAGTGGTATAGCAGGTAAATTTTCAGAACCAATAACAACCACTGGCGCATCTAGATGCATAAAACAGTTTTGAGATATCCTTCCAGCTAATGCTTGTGCGAATGAATTATTGTAAGGCTCTTCCGTTAATACAATACACTTGTTATGCTTCTTCACAGAATTAAATATTGCTTCCTCATCAAGTGGAGCCAATGTTCTTAAGTCTATAATTTCAACCTGCCCTTCAAAATCTTTTGCAGCATTCTTCGCCCAATAAACACCCATACCATATGTTATAACGGTAAGCGTATCCGTAGAATTATTTGTCGAAGCTTCCTGAACTATACGAGCTTTACCTAGAGGCAAAATATAATCTTCGGATGGTTCAATTGTCTTAGCATCTTCAGTACCTTTTATCTTCGACCAATAAAGTCCTTTATGCTCTAACATTACAACCGGATTTGGATCATAGTAAGCAGCTTTCATCAAGCCTTTTAAATCAGCACCAGTTGAAGGATAGCATATTTTAATTCCTCGAATATTAGCTAAAACACTTTCTACACTCGAAGAGTGATACGGTCCTCCACTACCATAAGCACCAATTGGAACACGTATAATTGCACTTACGGGCCATTTACCATTACTTAAATAACAAGAACGGCTAACCTCAGTAAACAACTGATTTAAACCTGGCCAGATATAATCTGCAAACTGAACTTCCACGATAGGCTTACAACCAGTTGCGCTCATGCCGACAGTACTTCCAATGATGAAAGCTTCTTGAATAGGCGTATTGAAAACACGATTATCACCAAATTTCTGAGCCAATGTTGCAGCCTCTCTAAATACACCACCTAATCTTCCTCCCACATCTTGTCCGTACAATAAACATTCAGGATGCTTTTCCATTAACTCTTGAATAGCAAACAAAGCACAATCAACCATTACCTTAGCTTCTCCACCCTGAGGAGCACGAACACCTTGCTCTTCTACAATTGGCGTAGGTGCGTAATCGTGAGTATATAAATCTTCTGGTCTTGGATCTTCGGAAGCTTTTGCTTTTTCATAATCAGCAAGCACTTGCTTCGTTACTTCTTCTTCAATTGAAAACAATTCAATTTCATTAATTCCTAAATCAAGTAATTGCTTTCTGAACTTCGGTAATGGGTCACGTTTAGCAGCCTCTTCTAAATCATCGCGATACCATTCTTTACGAACTCCTGACGTATGATGATTCAACAAAGGAACTTTTGCATGCACGAGCCACGGCTTCGATTCTGTTCGAACACTTTTGAAAATATTATTGATGACTTTATAGCACTCGATAAAATCAGTTCCATCAATTGTTACTGCTTCTATCCCTTTGAATCCTTTGATGTATTCATAAGCATTCATCGCGCGTGTTTCTTTCGATGTAGCCGAAATATCCCAATCATTATCTTGCACGATATATACTATTGGAAACTGCTTTAAAGCCGCCATTTGAAAAGCTTCAGCCACTTCTCCCTCTGTAACAGAAGCATCTCCCAGAGAACAAACAACTAATGGATTTTCACTAACATTTTTATCCTGTAACCCTTGCTTTTGTAAATACTGAATTCCCATGGCAACTCCAGTTGTTGGAATCGCTTGCATTCCTGTTGCTGAACTTTGATGAGGAATTTTAGGCATTCCTTCTCTTTTCAAACTTGGATGGCAATAATAGGTTCTTCCTCCACTAAACGGATCATCGCGCTTTGCCATCAATTGCAACATCAATTCAAAAGGCTGCATTCCTATACCCAACAACATACTATCATCACGATAGTAAGCACTTAAGTAATCTTGAGATTTAAGTTGAAGTCCTACAGCAAGCTGAATAGCCTCGTGCCCTCTTGACGTAGCGTGAACATATTTAGCAGTAAAAGATGCTCTTTCTTCATATAACACCGCCATTTCTTTGGCAGTTGTCATAAGCTTAAAGGCATTTAACAATTCTTCTTTCGACAGCATTGATTCCTGGTCCGGTGCATTTGAATTCATGGCGCAAAAATAAGGATATTCCCTTTGTAATTCGAATAGTCTAGGTAAATAAAAAGGGACTTCCAAAAACTGAAAGTCCCTTTCTAAATTCTGTAATATTATTACTCTAATATTAGTCGTGTTTGAGTTACTAAACCATTCCCTTTTAATGAAACGATATAGGTTCCTTTAACCAGGCTTTCAAGATTTAATTCCTTTTGATTAAATCCTTCAATCGCATTAAGAACATAAGATTAAATCCTTCAATCGCATTAAGAACATAAGAGTCTACTAATCTACCAGACATATCGAAGATATTCAATGTGTAATCGCTATTATCAATTGATGTATAGGCAATTGTTACATTACCTCTTGTTGGATTTGGATAAACCACTATACCTGACATATCAAATGCGCTTCCATCACGTGCTGTAGGGCAAGCGGTCGTTGGACTTACAGAGACCGATTTAGCGGTACTTAAACCACATGCATTACCTGCTTTCACAGTAATCGATTTGGCTCCTGTAGCGGTAAATCTTAGTGTAAGACTTGTCGTTCCCTGACCGCTAACATAAGTCGTCCCCGTTGTTGGGTATGTCCAAGTGTAAGATGTTGCACCGGTAACCGCAGCAATAGAGAATACTTGCGGTACTGTAGTTCCTATACATAAAACAGAAGGAGTTGTTATTGTACCAGGCACTGCAGGAACCGCATCAATTCTAGTTGCTCTTTCAGCACTTGAACCGCAACCATTATTAGCCTTTACAAATAATGTATCGAATGTGTTTGTACTTGCTGGATAAGTTACAGTAATAGATTGTGTTGGAGCATTAATGGTTAGCGAAGAGACAGCTTGTCCATTCAATAATGCACCAGCAATTTTAGTTCTCCATGTATAAGATGTTGCGTTTGTTACTGCTGTTGCAAATGAATAAGTATAAGTTCCTCCACCACAAATTCCAGCGGTCTGTCCACTGATAACACCCGGCGTTGTTGGAGCTGTTGTATTTCTAGTAATCACTTTTGTACGAACTATACTTAAGCCCTTACAGTTACCTGAATTTACCTTTAATGTATCACCAACAAATCCTGTAGTGAAGGTAACCGTAACAGCAGTATCTGTTGTAGTTAACGCCGTCGCAGATCCGTTAATTAGCATTCCCGTTTTGGGTGTCCATACATAATAATCAGCTGTAGCCACAGTTGTAATGCTATATCGTAAAGCATCACCAATACAAGCAGTCGTGGCACCTGTTACAGTACTTGGTTGTGTTGGCACTGCTGTTCTAACTGTAATTGTTCGAGTGGTTGAATCTTTACCGCAAGATGAAGTTCCCACAACTTTAATAGCTCCAGTA
>JBDKGQ010000100.1:0-5355 GCA_039798145.1 Bacteroidota bacterium | reverse complement strand
ATCAAACCAATCTTTATTATTCATATTAAATCGATCAAACGATTTTTTCTTCCACGATACAATTAAAAAATAACCGAATATCATTCCGCCTAAATGTGCGAAATGCGCGACATTATCACTCCCGCTATTTTGTGCACCCGAATATAATTCAAGCAATCCAAACAAGGCAACAGCATATTTAGCTCTTATAGGTATTGCAAAGTACAAATACAATAGTGCATTGGGGAACAACATCCCGAAGGCGAGCAATAAACCGTAAACAGCTCCTGAAGCACCTACTGTTGTCTGATCTACTTTATGTGAGACATATGGCACCTACTGTTGTCTGATCTACTTTATGTGAGACATATGCATCTACAAATTCGGTTGCTTCTTTAGCAAACACAGGATCACTTTTATGAGTGCTCCATTGATCAATAAAATCAACGATATCCTGACGAGGCTTTGTGTCTGAAAGATAGTTTAAGAATCGCTGCACAACACCTCCTTGATCACCTACTATTCCTCTTTCCTTCACAAACACTAAAAATGCATCTGGCGATTTATCAGCGTAATATTTCCCTGCGGCCTCCTGCGATTTATGAATATCCCAACCTACAACAGCAGTCTGAGTAACGGCTGCGCCTATACCACAAACAGCATAAAAAATAAGAAAGCGTTTTGGGCCCCATGTATTTTCCAGTACAGATCCGAAGGTCCAAAGGGCAAACATGTTGAATAAAATATGCGTAAAGCCACCATGCAAAAACATGTACGTGATAAACTGAATTGGCAAAAACGCAGTTGACGTGACATAATGTAATCCGAGGTACTCATTTAAATCAAATCCCGTTTTTATCTCGAGCACATACGTCAAGAGAAATAAAAGTATATTGATGATCAATAAGTTTTTTACTACGGGAGGTAAAACCTGAAATCCACCAGGCCTGTAAGGTTGGCTCATAATTTAAAATAAAGATTGTATTTCACTTTCGCGAAGCCATTTTATGATAGGCTTACCTGTTATATTGTAATTCGGACTTTCACATTGTAATAAGTCGATGGCTATTTGCTTTAACTCGCGCGCAGCAAACTTTCTATTCACACGACTCATCAAACTTTTCGTCATCGAACGCGCTAAATTTTCATGCGAACTCAATCGTATCTGATCTTTGTTATTGCGGTATTGTTCAAATATCTGATGTAAGAATTGTTCTTCATTTCCTGACTCTAACTCTGCAGGAATTCCGTTTACCACAATTGTATTATTTCCAAAATCTGATAAATCAAATCCTATTCTTCTTAAATCTTCTTCCAGCTCTTTCACCATTTGCGCATCTGCTGGTGAGAGATGAATTTGAGGAGGAAATAATTGCTGTTGTGCTGCTGCAGGCTTTGTTTCCAACGCATGCAAATAACGCTCGTAATGTATACGCTCGTATGCACCCATGATATCGATTACTAGTAATCCATGTTCGCAGGAAGCAGTAAAATGTTTCGGACTCACCTGCACAAAACGAAAATCATCTAAATCTTCTAGAATATCGCTTAGTGATTTCTCTGCAGGAGCATTTTCGAATTGTTGTTGCACTGCAGGACTTTGCTTTTTCAAATCCTCATGCGCCTTCAACCATTCTTGCGTGCGTGCTGGTTCTACATTGTTCCATTGCGTACGAAACTTATTAGATGAGCCATCATTGGTTTCGTTTTTAAACGGATTGTAATTAGGATTTACTTTTACCGTAGGTTGTACAGGAATCGTATTTAATTTTTCAAGCGGAACGATGAATGAAGGCTCTTGTTCAAAATCGAGTGAAGGTGTTACGCTAAATTTTCCTAATGCTCGCTTAACGGATGCACGAAGAATAGCATACACATTTTTATCATCGAGGAATTTGATTTCCGTTTTTGTTGGATGAATATTTACATCGATAGATGCGGGGTTAATCGAAATATTTAACCAGTAAGATGCATAAGCATCTTTAGGAATTAATGATTCGAATGCAGCGGATACAGCATGATGCAAATAGTTATCTTTAATAAAGCGACCATTCACAAAAAAGTACTGCTCTCCTCGCGATTTCTTAGCGAACTCAGGCTTACCTACAAATCCTTCGATATTGACAATTGTTGTTTCTTCCTCGATAGGAACCATTCGTTCAGAATAATTATTTCCGAAGATTGCCGCAATGCGCTGTTTGAAATTTCCTTTCTTTAAATCATAAACCAGATGTCCGTTTTGATGCATGGTAAATGCAATTTCCGGATTTGCCAAGGCCACACGAATAAATTCTTCGTTGATATGGCGCGACTCAACAGGATCTGACTTTAAAAAGTTTTTACGAGCAGGAACATTGTAAAATAAATTTTTGATGGCGAACGAAGTCCCTTCGGGTGTAGCCACTGGCTCCTGCACTTTCACTTCACTTCCTTCAATATGAATCTTCGTTCCTATTTCAGTATTTACTAAACGTGTTTTTAATTCTACTTGCGCAACGGCAGCGATGGAAGCCAAGGCCTCACCACGAAATCCCATTGTGCGTAGTGTGTACAAATCATCCGATTTACGAATCTTAGAGGTAGCATGACGCTCGAAACATAAGCGAGCATCGGTATCCGACATACCGTTTCCATCATCCACTACTTGAATGAGTGACTTACCGGCATCGCGAAGGATTAATTGAACTTTAGTAGCTCCTGCATCAATGGCATTTTCCATTAACTCTTTCACAGCAGAAGCAGGGCGCTGAATTACTTCTCCAGCAGCAATCTGATTAGCAACAGCATCAGGTAACAAACGAATAATATCAGACATAAGGAGTACAAAAATAGTGAAGAAAACGCTCGAAAAAGGAAATACAATTAAATCTTTAAGAAGCCGATGGATAAGCTACCCGAACATGGTAAATGCTATTCAGCATCTTCTTGAAAATCTTTTTAATAGCTGTAATATCTTTGTAGGTAATATCACAATTTTCAAACTGTCCTGCATTAATTTGATGGTTGATGATCACATCCACGAGTCGCTCAATCGACTGTGCATCATGAATTGCCAGACTTCGTGCAGCGGCCTCTACCGAATCGGCCATCATTAATACAGCAGTTTCTTTAGAAAACGGTTTGGGTCCCGGGTAAGAAAAATCTGCTTCATCGGCATTTTCATCAGGATTGTTTTTTAAAAACGATTGATAAAAATACTGAACGACGGTTGTTCCGTGATGCGTACGAATGAAATCGATGATGACATCTGGCAAATTATATTTCTTCGCTTTTTTAATTCCGAGTGAAACGTGACTAATAATTAAAGAAGCACTCTCTTCAAATGCTAATTCATCATGAGGATTTACCTGTGTTGTTTGATTCTCGATAAAATACATCGGCATATCCATCTTACCGATATCGTGATATAATGCACCAACACGAACGAGTAAAGAGTTCCCTCCTATTTTAAAAATTGCGGCCTCCGCAAGATTGGCTACTTGTAATGAATGTTGGAAAGTACCTGGCGCTTTCAATGATAAATCGCGAAGCAACTCACTATTAAAATCGGACAATTCCATCAATGAAAAATCGCTGGTGAGTCCGAATATTTTTTCAATGAAAAAAATCAGCGGATAAGCTAACAGAGTAAGAAATCCGTTGCCTAACAACCACACTAAATTCACGTAATTGAATTTATCGATGCTACCTTCATTCAGCAATGAAATTCCGATATAAGTCACGCAGTAAGCAAGAAATATTAATCCAACAGCCAAAAATAACTGTCCGCGTTTACGCATATTAAACACACTAAACACGGCTACCATTCCCGTGATAATTTGCATGTACACAAAATCAAATCCCGAAGGAGCAATACTACCTAAGATTAACATTGTAAGCACGTGAACAAACAATGCAGAACGCGTATCAAAAAATGCGCGCACAACTAATGGTAAGATACAAAGTGGAACGAGTAGAACATCCACCTTATCAGTCATTAATACTTTTGAATAGCTCACGCAAGTAATAACTATTAGTAAAAACAAGAGCGCCATCTTACGAGAGTTGAGGAAAATATCTTTTCGCAGCAACCACAAAAACGTCAACAGGATGATGATGGCAACAGTAACTAGCAATAAATATCCGAGATACAACCACGACAACATAGAACTTCCTACATTCTCTCCCATGTATGCTTTACGCAACGAAGAAAGGGCTTCGTATTCTTGTTGACCAACGACCTTTCCTTGCTCGGCGATAAGTACACCTTTCTTCACCATTCCGCGTACGGGATTGATATCAGATAATTGTTGCTGACGATTTTTCTCTGTGAGAGAAGATTCGAAAGTTAGATTTGGTCGGATAGATTGTACGATTGCATTTTTCAATAATGCATCAGATTGCAAATTCAATTTTGATAATTCATACGTTACACGCTCGCCTAGCTGATTTACATTCACTAATGAGTTAACCTCAGATGGTGTTTCGGAATTACCAATAACGATGAACAACTGTTGACCATCGACAGGATTGACATTTCTGGTAGATTCAAAAACTCCATCGTTATAAATTTTTGAAATGATCAACTCACCGTTTGTCCATGCATTTTTATCATTGAACAACGTATGAAATTCTTCGATGGCATGCAGATAAGCGGCGGTATCCTTTACAAAATAGAGTGATGAATGCTGAATAATTTGCTTACGATCGGCATCCATTTGCTTTTCCGATTTATAGATAGGAAAATCGAAAGGAGCGCGAAGATCTTCGTAATGCCATATTTCACCTGTAGAAAAATCGTATTTAAACTTTACCTGTTGCGGAAGAAAATAGGTGATTAGAAGAATAGAAATGGAGATGAGCACGATACGATAATACAAATCGTGCTTGTTACTAATCTGGATAAAAATTTTGCGGAGTGACATTGGGATAAAAGTAATAAAAGAAAGCAAACCTATAAGCCGGATTCTGTCCCCGCAAGCGGGTCCCTGTCATTTATCTGCGATGTTACTCGCGTAACACCTGATTCAACCTACCCATTGGGGCGGAACCCGAAGGTTCACTCGAACGAGCAGCTCTCATCCCCAACCTATTTGGTTTTTCAACCCACAAGGTTTACCCGGTTGGATGTCGCCACCACAACCTGTGAGCTCTTACCTCACATTTTCACCCTTACCCAGAGTATTACCTCTAGGTGGTATAGTTTTCTGCGGCACTGTCTGTCGGTAGCAAATTTCTTCGCTACTGCCTTCCCGTTAGGAAGTGTGGTGCTCTTTGTTGCCCGGACTTTCCTCCCCGAAGGGCGACAAGGCGGTTTGCTTTCTGGGTTCAAATATACGCAGGGTGGGGTTTAAACCCCACCCTGCATTAATAATTATTTCACCATCAAATTAAGAC
>JBDKGQ010000099.1:0-5047 GCA_039798145.1 Bacteroidota bacterium | reverse complement strand
GATTCAAGTATTTTTCAGATTGAATTAGCTAATCAAATTATCAGCGGAGATACGTTAAAAATTTTGCTGAAGGATATTCAAGATATGAGTTCAAATATTGCCGATACCATTTTATGTAATCTTGTTTTTATTCATTGTGATAATATTGCTGTAGGTGATTTAGTGATTAGTGAAGTGATGTGTCATCCATCAGGCGCAAATAATTTACCAAATGTAGAATATTTAGAGCTGTATAATACTTCCAATAAATATCTCGAAACAAAATCACTTACATTAAGCGATCCTTCTTCAAAAGGGATGTTTTCGAATGATACTATTTGTCCACATTGCTATATAGTTTTTACCAATGCAACAGGAAAATTGCAGCTCGAAGCATTTGGTATTGATGCAAAGGTGATTTCAGGATTTCCAACATTGAATAACGATGGAGATGAGTTGGTATTAAAGGACTCATCAAATGTTTTAGATGTTTTAAATTATAATTCTTCTTTTTATCATGATGAATTTAAAAGTCAAGGTGGATGGTCGTTAGAAAAAATCCAACTCGATTATATGTGCGCTAATTCAAATAACTGGAGTGCATCCTGTGATGCAAGGGGAGGTAGTCCTGGATTAGCAAATTGCAGTAATCATATTTTTATTGATGCGGATTATCCGATGGTGCAATCTGTTTTTGTTATCGATAGTAATCATCTATCGGTTGTGTTTAATGAAGAGATAAATGCAGATAGTTTATCGGCAAACGATTTTATTATTGATGAGCAGTTTAATCCTGTATCAATTACTGCAGACAAAATATACTCTAGCAAAATTACGCTGCATGTTAACCTTACATTGTTGCCTAATGAAGTGCACTCGTTACAGTTGAATGATATTAATGACTGTAATGGCAACAAGATGCTTCGCGATAATAAATGCCAATTTGGTGTTGGCGTTTCTCCTGTTGAAGGTGATATAGTTATCAATGAAGTTATGTTTAACCCTTATGATAACTGTGTTGATTTTGTAGAGATGTATAATAAATCCGACAAAATAATTTCAATCAAAAATTGTAGTTGTTCGCGTAGAAATAGTACCACCAATCAAATAGAATATAATTCAAAAATTACCACTGATAATTTGGTGGTAATGCCAAAGGACTATTTGGTTTTAAGTAATGCCAACGACAACTATTTTAATTGTTATCCAACAGCACAAATTAGCAAGTCGATGTTTTATGAATTGCCAGCAATGAATGATGATGAAGGAAGTGTTTTGTTTTTGGATGCCGCTGAAGTTGTTATTGACGAATTGAAGTATTCCGAAAAACTACATTCACAATTATTAACAACAAAAGAAGGAGTATCTCTCGAAAGAATAAGCGCTGATGTTTCAACTGCGAATTACAAAAACTGGAGTAGTGCTTCCTATGCATCAGGTTATGCAACGCCAACATTAAAAAATTCGCAGGCCATTGATGGTTCAAAAGATGAAACAATTATTAGCTTAACTCCAACCGTTTTTTCTCCTGATAACGATGGCTTTGATGATCATACACTGATTGAAATTAATTCGAATATTGGTGGAGCATGGTCTTCTATTCTAATTCTTGATTTAAGCGGAAACAAAATCAAACAATTATTAAATGCAGATTTGATTGGCAGTCATGATAAAATAATCTGGGACGGTACCGACGATCGAAACAAAATAGTTCCTTCAGGAATTTACATTTTGTATGCTGAAATAATTTCTGATCAAGGACAAGTACAAAAAATCCGCAAGCCAATTGTAGTTGCAGAAAAAAGAAATTAAAGTTTAATTTCTTCTCCTTGATTATTGAAAAAATGGTACTCCATAAAATGAAGTGCTGAAATAGGGTCAACGCTAATCCACTTTTTGTATTTCTTAAACCACTTCCACTGATAGGAGCTAAAAGTATACTTGCCTTGCGTTAAATATGCAGCGAGGTAAGGATGCACATGTAACGTAAGTGATTTCTCATTTTGCTCTTGACATAAATAGCGAATATTGTTTTCAATATCGTCAATTAAAAGGATTGAGGCTTTTATTTCACCACTGCCATCGCAAGTAGGACATTTTTCTACTGTGATGATATTGGTAACAGGACGCACGCGTTCACGCGTTAATTGAATCAGTCCAAATTTACTTGCTGGTAAAATTGTATGGCGTGCACGATCTAATTTCATCTCATCGCGCAAAGTGTCGAACAACTCTTTACGATGAAGTGTATTCTTCATATCGATAAAATCGATAACCACAATGCCGCCCATATCGCGTAAGCGAAGCTGACGAGCAATTTCTTTTGCAGCAGCAATGTTTACGGCTAAAGCACTCGACTCTTGATTGTCCTGAGCACCTTTGTTTCTTCCTCCTGAATTGACATCAATAACATGAAGTGCTTCTGTATGCTCAATAATTAAGTAAGCACCACCGCTTAACGTTACCGTCTTACCGAATAAGCCTTTTATTTGTTTGTCTACTCCAAAGTTTTCGAAAATTGGTAGTTTGCCTTTATAAAGCTTTACAATATCTACCTGATCGGGAGCAATACTGCGGATATAACTTTTAATTTCTTCAGCTAATGAAACATCATTCACCTGAATACTATTAAAGTTCGGATTAAGTAAATCGCGAAGAATAGTAGAAGTTCTATTCATCTCTCCTAAAATCTTCACTGGTGCCTGCGCAGTTTTTAACTGTTCATGCATCGCTTGCCAGCGCGAACATAGATCTTGGATATCAGCATCAAGGTCAGCTACCTTTTTTCCTTCAGCGACAGTTCTTACAATAATTCCAAAATTTCTTGGCTTAATCGACATGGCCAATCTTTTTAAGCGTTGGCGTTCGGTACTGCTTTTAATCTTTTGAGAAATTGAAACTACATCGGAGAAGGGAACCAGCACAACAAATCTTCCTGCAAGAGAAATTTCGGAAGTGATACGAGGACCTTTTGTCGAGATCGGTTCTTTCGCAATTTGAACAATCAGGTTCATGTTGGGAGAAAGGATCTGCCCAATTTTACCTGCCTTGTTAATGTCGGCCTCCAGTTCGAAGTTATTCAATAAAGATTGAGGCTGACTACCATTTACGGTACTGCGCATGAACTTAAGCAGCGACTGTACCTGAGGACCAAGGTCAAGGTAATGCAAGAAGGCATCCTTCTCATAGCCAATGTCAACAAAAGCTGCGTTCAGTGAAGGCATGAGTTTCTTAACACGTCCCAAATAGATATCTGCAACCGAGAAATTATTTTCTTTTTTCTCTTTGTTGAGCTCTACGAGGCGCTTCTCTTCAACCAAAGCAATCGTCACTTCGCTTGAAGACGAATCAATAATTAATTCACTGTTCAATCAGAAAAAGCTGGTTAAAATTTAGAATATACAAACAATACGGACATACGAAATGAATGTCCATAGTCATACAAAGCAGAAAAGCCCTAAAAAAATTAGAGCACAATCTGTTGTTTGAAATAACCTGTTGTTACAGATTATTTCTTCTTCTTATGACGGTTTTTTCTAAGACGCTTTTTACGTTTGTGGGTTGCCATTTTATGGCGCTTACGTTTTTTACCTGAAGGCATAATAATATTTTTTTATTCGGTTAGAATTGTAATTTATTTCAGTTTTAAGCAGGGCTTTTTTCAAGCGCTGTAATCATTTTTTTTACTTCAGCAGCTGCATTAGGATCGTCGGTTTTAGTGACGAAGTTGTTGTAGTTCTCGATCGCTTTTGCGTTATCGCCACTCGAAGAATATACTTGTCCAAGATAGAAATAAACATCGATTCTTTTAGGGTTAATCTTTAGCACTGTGTTTAACCTATCGATTGCTTTATCCAACTGACCTGATTTAATCGATAACATGGCTAAGTTGAACTGGGCCATTTCATGATTAGGGTCCGCTGAAACTACTTCACGAAGAAGCATAATTCCTTTCATTGGCTCCGCAGATCCTTCGGCATAACAAACTCCTAAATCTGTTTTGGCATTTAAGTTCGAAGGGTTTTTATCTAAAACAAGTTGATAGTTTTCCATTGCTTTCTTTACCATCAATGTTCTAAATAATGAATCCTCCGTCATTTTAAATGCATCAAAATAACGGTAGGCAGCGTCAAGATAACTTTGCTCTGATTTTACGACTACTGATTTCTTTTCAAACCAGATTGCTGCAGCTGCAGGTAGTCCGGCCTGATCCCAAAATCTTCCCATTTGATCGAGTACTGCGGTGTCTCGCTCTCCATTATTTTTTACTGCTGTCTCAAAGAACGCTAGTTTTTTCGACTGGTTACTGTCCAGTAAAGCTTTCGCTTGATTTAATATTTCACTCTCACTCAAACCACTTGCATCTATTTTGGCAGGACCCTCTTTTTCTTCTCCTTTTACATTTACCTGAGAAGGCATCGTGTAAATTACTCCGGTAAGTACTAAAGCTGCTCCTACAATTATTAATTGCAAATGTTTTCCTTTCATTTATTATCCTTCTGATTTCTTCACGTGTGCAGTTTTAACGCGCTCTGTGAAAGTTTTAGCTGGTTTGAAAGCTGGGATATAATGTTCAGGGATGATAATAGTTGCATTTTTTGTAATGATACGACCAGTCTTCTTTGCACGTTTTTTAACGATAAAACTTCCAAATCCTCTTAAGTATACGTTTTCATCGTTGATTAATGAGTTACGTACTACTTTCATCATCGATTCAATAGTCTGTTGAACCGCAACTTTCTCAATACCTGTTTTAGTTGAAATCTCGTTTACTAATTCTGCTTTAGTCATAATGACAATATGTTTAAATTGTTAATTCTCGTTAAGGGGCTGCAAAGATAGGCTTTATGATTGAAATACAAAAACATTAATTCTTTATTTTTGAGCCCCTTACACTGTAAATAATGGAATTAAGCCAAATTTTAATGGATTGGTATCGCAATAATCAGCGTGATTTGCCTTGGAGAAGGACAAATGACCCCTATGCGATTTGGCTTTCAGAAGTGATTTTACAACAAACCCGTGTCGAGCAGGGAATGCCATACTGGCTCCGATTTATGGAAGATTT
>JBDKGQ010000098.1:0-5089 GCA_039798145.1 Bacteroidota bacterium | reverse complement strand
ATAATCGTAGTGCGCTTTTTGCAACACCTCACGACTATATATCATCAGCCATTCTTTATCATCTCCTAAATAAACATCGTCTGATGTACCAGTTGCTATTCGACTTCTTCTTGAAAAAAACTTCATCAGACCAATTCCTGTATTCGGATGAATACGTGCAAAAAGCCATTGCGCTAATTTATTGGCAAAAACTTTTTTAATGAATTTATAACCATAATCACCAGGCCCTAATCCATCACCGTGTCCTAAGAAAAACTTTTTATCATTATACTCCCTTTGAATCGGAGATCGATGAATTTGCAAACCAATTTCCTTCGGTAAATAATCGAACACCCACATATCATGATTGCCTGTAAAATAATGCATCTCTACGCCTGCGTCGCTTAACTCAGCTAATTTACCGAGCAATCTTACATACCCTCTTGGAACCACTTCTTTGTATTCGAACCAATAATCGAATACATCTCCCATCAAATATAAAATCTGAACGTCGTTACTTATTGAATTTAACCAAGCAACTATTTTATCTTCCCTTTTACGGCTATCCGTATCGTTAGGAACACCTAAATGGAAATCACTGATAAAATAAATTTTCTTTCCGGGAGTTAAATTCACTATCGAGAGAGTATTAAGGTTTAGGCTCCATCAATTTGAAAAACTGATCTAATTGCGGCAGAATCACAATTCGCGTACGACGGTTTGATGCTCTTCCATCAGGAGTATCGTTAGAAGTTACTGGAACATACTCACTACGACCTGCTGCAATCATACGTGCAGGATCAACGCCATATTGCTTTTGTAATGTACGTACAACAGATGCTGAACGAAGTACGCTTAAATCCCAGTTATCGCGAATATTAGCTGTAGCTATCGCTTTATTATCGGTATGTCCTTCTACCATAAACTGAACATCAGGCTGCGCTTTAATCACATCGGCAACCTTTCCTAAAACTTCTTTAGCACGAGGTGTAATTTCATAGCTACCACTCTTAAATAACATCTTATCAGAGATGGAAATAAATACTGCGCTTCCTTCAACGTTAATATTGATATCATCATCGTTTACATCTTTCAATGCGCCCTTAAGGTTTAACACCAAGGCCATGTTCAAAGAATCTTTACGTGATAATTCTGTTTGAAGATTACGAATATATCCTTCCTTCGCATTAATATTTTCAAGCGACTTTTTTATGCTCTCTGCTTGGGCTGCACTGATGACTGATAAATCACTTAATTGCTGAAGCATAGCTCCACTGCTTTTTTTAGCAACACTCAGCTCCTCTTCCAAATTCCCAATTCTACTTTGCTTCTTTTTTGATTCTTCGATGCAATCGCTTAGCATCAAATCAACTTTATCAAAACTTGTTTTCAAAGAATCATATTTAGAAACCTGAGCATTAAATTTCTTTTTACTTACACAGCCTGTCATAAAATAGACAGCAACGAAAAATAGAACGGTGATTTTTTTCATGATAAATTTATTATGGTGCAAATCTAAATGCTTTTGCGTTCACGAAAAACACGAAATGTAGATAAACATTACAAAATATCAACAGCAACTAAGTCTTTTGCTTGCGCTTCTTCGCAGCAGGGAATAGCACATTATTTAATATTAATCGATACCCAGGTGAGTTAGGATGTAAAGCTAAATCTGTTTGAGGATCACCTACCATATGCTGATAATCTTCCGGATCATGTCCACCGTAGAAGGTCCAGGTACCTTTACCATATTCCCCATGTATATATCGAGCTTCATTAGCCGCTTTATTCTCCCCCATTATTAAAACATTCGACTTTACAAGGTTCTTATTGAAGGAAGTTGTTTGACCCATAAACCCTTTTATCACTTGCTCATGATTCTGACAAAGCATACTCGGAACTACATCCCATTTAGCAGAGAACTCAAAAATTGTAAACACATCTTCATTACGTGGAATCTTACGAAAGTTAGTCATGTCAATATCCGAGAACTCATATTCAAGTGGATTATTAGATAATTTAAAATCCTTAAACGCTAACGTATTTTCATAATTCAATTTTGAATTGTAGTTTGAAGAAGTTCCGTCACCATCATAGATTTTATCACAGATATCTACGCCATCAGCAGAGAGCGCAATATCATAGCTATCCGTACCAGAACACATCGAAAATAAAAAGCCGCCACCAGAAAGAAACTCTTGAATTTTCTTTACAACAGCGAGTTTTAATTGAGATACTTTTTCAAATCCTAACTTTTTAGCTTTTGCTTCTTCTGAACGAACCTGCTCCTGATACCAGGGCACCGTATGATAAGCAGCATAAAACTTCCCATACTGACCAGTAAAGTCTTCGTGATGCATATGCAACCAATCGTATTTCGGCAAGTCGCCAAGAATCACTTCCTCATCATAAATCACATCGTACGGAATTTCTGCATACGTCAATACAAGCGTTACGGCATCATCCCACGGCAACTTATCTTTAGGAGAATAAACAGCCATCTTAGGCGCCTTTTCAAGCTTTACGACATCCATATTAGCTTCTGGCTGCGCAATTTCATCTAAGATACTTGCGGCTTGTCCATCAGCAATCACATTAAAACTCACTCCTCGTACACGACACTCATTTTCGAAAGCAGGAATTTGTTTTATCATAAATGAACCACCACGATAATTCAAGAGCCATTGCACTTCCACATTATTTGTCAATACCCAGTAAGCAATGCCATAAGCCTTTAAATGATTCGACTGTGAATCATCCATAGGAATTAAAATATAAGCAGCTTTAACAGGTAAAAATCCGATTATAAAAGCAAAAACTAATAGCGTAATTTTTTTAATCATGCTCTTAAAACGATAGACATTGTATAATGTTGTAAAATGCATCAAAATTCCGCATCGTTTGATCTTTGTTCATTAATGCGAGACTCGATGATTATTGTATTACTACCCGATTCTGCCGAATAATTTGGTGTCATTCCTGACCCATGCATAATTTCAGTTTCATCTTTATAATCGAAGTGGTTATAGTCGGAGAATTTCGTTAATGGTCCGATGAACTGCAACCTAACATCACCCAATGAACCAGCACGATTTTTTGCAATGATAATTTCAGCCAGATTCTTTGTTGATGTTCCATCTTCTAAGGTTTCCAATTGATAGTATTCAGGACGATAGATAAACATTACCATATCGGCATCCTGCTCAATAGCTCCTGATTCACGAAGGTCACTTAATTGAGGACGCTTAGAAGAACCTCTCGTTTCTACCGCACGACTTAACTGCGAAAGAGCGATAATTGGAATACTTAATTCTTTTGCAATACTCTTTAACGATCTTGAGATATAAGAAATCTCCTGCTCACGATTACCGCCTCGACCACCACTTTCAGCACCACCACTCATTAACTGAAGGTAATCGATTACGATTAATTCTATTTTCTTTTCTGCAACCAAACGACGACATTTCGCACGTAATTCTAAAATTGAAAGCGCAGGTGTATCATCAATATAAATTGGCGCATCAGTTAGTCGCTTCACTTTAACATTTAATCGAGCCCACTCATCTTTATTTAAATCCCCTTTTCTTAATTTTTCAGAAGTGATTTCTGTTTCAGAAGAAATCAAACGATTCACCAATTGTAGAGAAGACATCTCAAGTGAGAAGAAAGCAACTGGCTTCTTACCATCTAAAGCTGCATTCTTTGCAAGACTTAATGTAAATGCTGTTTTACCCATACCTGGACGAGCAGCGATAATGATTAAGTCTGACTTCTGCCAACCCATTGTATGACGATCCAGCTCTGTAAATCCTGAAGGTACGCCCGTAACACCATCTGTTAATGTAGCAGCATTAGCTACATCTTCAAGCGCTCTTCCAACCAACGTATGCATGTCTTCGTAGTTTCTTCGGATATTCGACTCCGTTATAGAAAACAAGTTCTTCTCAGAGCGATCAAGCAATTCTAATACATCGGTAGTTTCTTCGAATGCATCCTTGATAGTTTCAGTTGAAATACGGATTAACTCACGTTGAATAAATTTCTGAAGAATTACTCTCGAGTGAAATTCAATATTTGCTGCTGATGCAACGCGATTCGTTAACTGCGTAATATAAACAGCACCACCAACAATTTCTAACTCGCCCATACTGCGCAACTTCTGCGTAACGGTTAAGATATCGATAGGCTTTGTATCATGAAACAATGAAATAATTGCTTTGTAGATTTTCTGATTTGATTCTACATAAAAACACTTTTCATGTAATAAGTCAATTACTTCAGCAACTGCATTTTTATCTATTAATAATGCTCCTAAAACTGCTTGTTCAAGCTCAGGAGCCTGAGGAGGTAATTTTCCACCTTCTATTGTAGAAAAAGAGTTTGTTGGATTTATTTTTTTTCTTGTTGTTGGTCGTTCGTTTGCCATAAATCAAATTTACAATTCCGTCATTAGTTATCGTAAAATACTTTTAAACATTGCTGAATACTCCTTTATTTCAGCACATTATCTTTTCGACAACAAAGCCGGCAAGATTACTCAAGCCGGCCTGCTGCTGAAAACAAAATTTTTTATTCGTTCTTATAAACGCCCATCGAGCAAAACTTCTCGATACGCTGATTCACTCGCTCTTCCGGAGTTAATTTATTAAGTTCAGCTAAGTTTTTCAGAATCTCTTCTTTAACTGTTTCGAATACCTCTGCTGGATTAGCATGTGCACCACCTAACGGCTCTTTCACGATTCCATCAACTAAATGCAATCCGTTCATATCAGTAGCAGTAAGTTTTAATGCCTCTGCAGCACGCTCTTTATTATTCCAGTTTCTCCAAAGAATACTTGAACATGACTCAGGAGAGATAACCGAATACCATGTATTTTCCAGCATCAACACTTTATCTCCGATTCCAATTCCTAATGCACCACCAGAAGCTCCTTCGCCAATGATAATACAGATTACAGGAACCTTTAAAATCGACATTTCATACAAGTTACGAGCGATAGCCTCTCCTTGTCCGCGTTCTTCTGCTTCTAATCCTGGATAAGCTCCTGGAGTATCGATTAAAGTAACGATTGGCTTATTGAATTTTTCCGCAAGTTTAAAAAGTCGTAAA
>JBDKGQ010000097.1:0-5941 GCA_039798145.1 Bacteroidota bacterium | reverse complement strand
TCCCATAAAATATCGTTGAATAGGTGTAAGTCCGTTAATCACTTTACCTGACTTATACTGCTCCGTTTTCTTGAATGCCTCCAATCCGATAACAACACCACCTAAGTCAGCAATGTTTTCACCTTGCGTTGCTTCGCCATTCACATGTAAACTATCTAACACTTTGAAATTGTTAAATTGATCAATGATTTTTTGCGCTCTGTTTTTAAATTCTTTTTCGTCGTTTGCGGTCCACCACGATTTCAAATTTCCTTTTTCATCAAACTGTCTTCCTTGATCATCAAATCCGTGCGTTACCTCGTGACCGATAGTAGATGCACCTGCATAGCCGTATATGATTGCATCATCCGCTAATGAATCAGGTAGTCCAGGGATAATGAAAATAGCTGCAGGTAAAACGATTTCGTTATTTGAAGGGTTGTAATATGCATTGTACGTTTGAGGCGTCATATCCCACTCTGTACGATCTACTGGCTTGCCTAATTTAGAAATCTGGTATTCATGCGCCCAGATATGACTATTCATAACATTCGTCACGTATGCATCTCTGCTGATTGATAATGAAGAATAATCTTTCCACTTATCAGGATAACCGCATTTCACAGTGATTGAATTTAATTTGTTGATTGCTTTCTCTTTCGTCTCAGCACTCATCCAATCTAAATTCTTAATTCGATCGCGATAAGCGTTAATCATGTTTGTTGTTAAATCCTGATAACGCTTTTTTACAGACGGCGAAACATAGTTCTTTACATAAAGCTGTCCTAATAAATCACCCATGCAAGATTCTTCTTCATCCAATACACGCTTATAACGTTCACGTTGTGCTTTTACTCCGTTAAGTGTGCTTTTACTCCGTTAAGAATTTTTCCATTAAAGTTAAATGCTTCTTGTTCGAACGCTTTACCGCAATAATCTCCATAAGCATTAATCAAACACCAGTTGAAATACGCTTTCCAATCTTCGATGGATACGGACTTGATAGAGGCTTCCATTTGTTTTAAAAACTCTGGCTGGCCTACAATAGCGGTATCTACTTTTTGCATTTTCATTCCTGAAAATAGTGCGATCCAGTTGATAGAAGGTGTTAATTTATTTAATTCAGACACTGCTTTCTTGTTGTAATTAGCATATGGATCTCGAAGGTCTTCTAACTTACGTGAAGCCTTTGCGAATGAAAGTTCAAGGTTCCATACTTTATTCATGTTAGTAGTTGCAGTAGTCGAATCCTGACCCATCAATTTAAACATGTTTACGATATGCTTCTTGTATTCTTCGCGGATGTTCTTTGTACGAGCATCGTTATTGAAGTAATAATCTCTGTCGGGTAAACCAATTCCTCCCTGACCTATATGCAAGGTCACTTGTTCACTGTTCATCTCATCTTGATAAACGTAAGCACTGAAGAAAGGAGATGCGCCATACACCTGCATACGAGCTACTATAGCGAGTACATCTTCTTTTGTTTTGATAGCATTAATCGCATCGATTTCTGATTTTAATGGCTTGATACCATTCTTATCAATACTAACGGTGTCCATACCCGTAAAGTAGAAATCGCCAATTTTTTGTTCGATACTTCCTTTTGCAGCTTCCGCTTTTCCTGCTGCTTCGCTGATGGTTTTAGTACGATTGTAAGTTTCATTCATAACCATCGTCCAGATGCCAAACCCTTTTTCAGAGGCAGGGATAGGATTCTTTTTAATCCAGCCACCACAAGCATATCCGAAGAAATCATCAGCAGGATTAATGGTGGTGTCCATGTTTTCTACCAGCACATCTGCTTGCTTTTCTGTTGTTGCCGACTTTTGATTACAAGCCACAAATCCAACAGAAAGAAATAATGCTCCAATGAGCAATTGCTTTTTCATATTGCGTAAATTTTTATCGAAATTAATTAAAAACTAATGACAGCGATTCGAAATCGGTGATAGGCAAGGAACAATTGTTATTCTCACAGTAATAGCCAACTGTTTCCTTCGGACTAAATCGGTTGTCGCACAGCGGTAAAATGGAATTTTCTGAGGCTACAGCAAATATTAGATTGGGCTTGTAGTGCTGCTGAATAGCATGTATCCATTTTTGTGTATCAGGTCCGCTAACAACTAACTCTGATTTTGAATTTTCTAAATAGAGTTTTACTTGCGCCCATTTGCAATACCATGGCAATGCATTGCTGATTTCTTTTTGCATTAAAGCAATCATTTGCTCAGCACGATGTAAATAGGTGGCGTTATCAAAATAGCGCGACAATAAATACAGGTTCATGGCCATCATTGCATTGGAAGATGGGATCACATTATCTTGTAATTCCATACTGCGCTTGATTAATTTTTCAGCAGTGGCAGAGGTAAAATAGAATAGGGGAGAACCTTCTGAGTTAAATTGATGCATGACCGTTTCGCAAAGACTCTTTGCTTGCATCAAATATTTTTCATCAAAGGTGATTTGATAAACGGCAATCAAGCCTTCAATTATACTAGCATAATCATCTAAGAATCCTTCGCGATGTTGTACCGATGATTTTATGAGGTCTGCATCAACAATTGAATGAATCACTTTGTTGCCATCTATTAGATGTTGAAGAATGCTATCTGCAAGATGAATAGATGCTTGATAATAGTTGTTATCATTCGTCGACATAAAAGCATCTGAAAATCCTTTTAGCAATAATCCGTTCCAGCAAGCAATTATTTTATGATCTAATCCCGGGCGAACACGTTTATTGCGTTCAGTAAAAAGTTTGTTTTTTATTTGATGGATTATAGAATTCAAATCTACTGCTGACAGATTAAATTTTTCGCAAATAGTAAGTGCATTTTCATTTCTTAAAGGAATATAAACTTCGTCCTCCCAATATCCTTTTTCATCGAAATGAAAATAATCCTTTGCAACTAAATATTCTTGCTCCGTTAAAATACTTTGCAATTCGTTTAATGACCACGTATAAAATTTTCCCTCTACACCTTCGGTATCAGCATCCAGTGCTGCGTAATATAAATTCGAATCCGATTTTAACTCATTATTCAAGAAAGTAAAAATCCCTTCAATTGTTTCTTTGTATTTTTCATTCTTGAAAATACTATACGACTTCGCATAAAGTGATAATAGTTGCGCATTATCGTACGACATTTTTTCAAAGTGAGGAACCTTCCACTCCATATCGGTGCTGTATCTACAAAAGCCTCCACCTAATTGATCATAGATTCCTCCATGCAACATTTTATTCAAGGTGAGTTGCAAATGCTCACCAGCATAAGGATGTTGATGCAATAAATAAAAATCAAGCATCCAATCGTAATTGTTTGGCATCGGAAATTTAGGAGAACGATTGTTTCCTCCATCGGTAGTATCAAAATTTACCGACCAATTCAGGAAAAGCTGTTGCCAATTGGTCGACTCCATCTTACTAACGGTAGTGTCGTTCCGTAAAGATTCCATTTTAAGAAGTCCCTCTGTAAGTTCCTGTGCGTAGGTCAGACATTTTTCTGCATCGTTGCGGTACAAATTAGCAATATGCAATAAAATAGATCTCCATTGTTCCTTGTGAAAATACGTTCCTCCATAAATCGGACGACCATCAGGAAGTAAAACACAGTTCAATGGCCAGCCACCTCTGCCGGTCATCAATTGCACCGCATCCATATAAATTTTATCAAGGTCGGGGCGCTCTTCCCGATCGACTTTAATGCAAATAAAATTTTTATTCATTACTGTAGCAATCTCCTCATCTTCGAAACTCTCACGTTCCATCACATGGCACCAATGGCAGGTGGAGTAGCCAATACTAACAATGATTAATTTGTTTTCTTGCTGCGCCTTTGATAAAGCATCTTCACTCCACGGTAGCCAATCTACGGGATTATAGGCATGCTGCAATAAATACGGACTACTGCAATGAATAAGGGCATTGGGTTGGCGATTTGTCTCCATCGTTCTAAGGTAGCGCAAATATCGTATAATTAGAATTTATATCTTTGGCGTATGTCAAATCGTCGTCGTGTCATCATTATCGTTACATCTGTATTCATTGGATGTATCTTATCATTTCTGGTTTTTAAACTACGTCGCGGTGGTGGTGATTTAACCCAGCAAGACCAAGGATTTTTGATCACCAATTTCACTTTTTCATTGGCGATTATTTTAGGCGTTGGGTATTTCTTTATTTGGAATAAGAAGAAGGATCTATAGTGAAGTAGTGCAAAGCACACTTCACTATAGATTAAAAGAATATTTTCAGGGGGAGGTTTGCCTGTAATAACTACTGCAGGCCCCTTCCCTGATTGTAAAAGAATACATTGGAAAAATTCGGAATCGGATTCCGAATTTTTCCAGTCAATTTCAATTTTACCTCTGAAAATAAAAATCAAAAAATAAAAAATACTACATTTTGTACTAAAAAACTTGATATTTTAATTTTATAAATGACGATAGGATTGTGGCTTGGTCACTAAATTAACGGCCATACTTTATATGTAATACATCTCTAAATCTCTCCGAAGGAGAGATTTTATCTTTTTAATTCGAATAATAAGCTCCTCTAATAGCGAGGCTTCGCTAGAAGAGTCCCGATAATTATCGGGAGGGAAAGGTTAGAAACAAACACATTACAAAAGTCAAGAATTAACTATTTTCTAAATCATAAATCTAATTTTGAAAGCTCTCTCCAATTTAAGATGTCGGTTCCTTTGCTTCGCTTTTGATTTTCTTTACCTGCATACAACACAAGTCCTTTTTTGAAACCCGTCATTGTTTTCCAATATTCGATATTTTTTAAAAATTCATCTTGAATTGTTTTGCCAGATTTTATCTCTATTGGAAATTGAATATTGCCATTATCTATAATTACGTCAATCTCTCTTCCTGTTTTATCTCTCCAAAATGATAAGTTAATAGGCTTGCCTGCGTTGGTTCTGTTTTTTAACAACTCTGTTATAACCATTCCTTCAAAGATAGCTCCTCGAAGTGGATGGTTTTTTAATTGAGAAGTGTTCCGTATTCCTAGTAATGAGCAAACAATTGAAGTGTCGTAGAAATAAAGCTTTGGACGTTTCACAATTGTTTTGTTGAAATTATTATGATGAGGCTTTAATAGATAAATGATAAAGCTGCTTTCCAATACTCCCACCCACGATTGAATAGTTTTCATGTCCACGCCTGTTTCAATAGATAGTGAACTATAATTTAGCTCTTGTCCATTTCTCCCTGCTAGTAATTTCATGAATTTACCAAATACAATCAGGTCGGTAATGTTTTTTATCTGGCGAACATCTCTTTCTATGTAGGTGCTGATGTAATTAGGACACCAATCACTAAATGGAATTTTTTGGTCGTAAATAGGAGGATAAAAGCCTTTCAGCATTAATGCATCATCGCTTGTTGCTAATAGCTTGTTCTTACTTAATTCGTTAATTGAAAATGGAAGCAACTGTAAGTATCCTACACGTCCTGCTAACGATTGCGAAATGTTTTGTTGTAATAAAAAATTGTTCGAACCTGAAAGGATAAACAATCCCTTTGTGCGTTGGTCATCTAAAATTTCTTGTAAGTATGAAAATAGTTGCGGTACGCGTTGAACCTCATCTAGGATTGCTCCTTCCGGAAAAGTTGATAAAAAGCCACGTGGGTCTTCTGTTGCAAAATGACGCGTATCTGGGTTTTCCATCGAAACATAGGGCTTAGTTCTAAAAATCTGCTTGATGAGTGTGGTCTTCCCCGACTGACGAGCGCCAATAACAGCAACCGCCTTAAACTTGGAGGCAAGATCAATTAATTTCTTTTTTGCTATCCGTTGTACCATCCCTCAAAGATATGGAAAAATTCGGAATCCGATTCCGAATTTTTCCAATACAATTTTATTTTACGAGGTAAAACTAAAATCAAAAAATAAAAAATACTAAAATTTACCTCAAAAAAATGCCGATTTTTAGATGTTTTAACA
>JBDKGQ010000096.1:0-5412 GCA_039798145.1 Bacteroidota bacterium | reverse complement strand
AAGTCAGGTAGCGGTAAGTCGACGCTGTTATATGTGCTTTCTACGATGGATACTGATTATTCGGGAGAATTAATTATTGATGGGCAGGTAACAGGAAAGCTATCGAAAGATGAATTAGCAGGATTGCGCAACGAAAAAGTCGGGTTTGTTTTTCAGTTCCATTATTTATTAAGTGATTTCACCTGTTTGCAAAATGTGATGTTGCCTGCATTAAAACTTGGGAGGCTGTCACATCAGGAAATAGAAGAGAAGGCCTATCAAAAGTTGGCAATGCTTGGATTAAGTGATCAAGCAATGAAATTCGGGTGGTCAACAACAACGCGTTGCTATTGCGCGTGCTTTGATAAATGATCCGTTGATTATTATGGGTGATGAGCCTACAGGTAATTTAGATAGTAAGAATACGCGAATTGTTTTTGATATTTTTCAGGAGCTATCAAAAAACTACGGACAAACAATTATTGCAGTAACGCACGACGATGATTTTGCAAGTAAAAGTGATCGAATTGTAGAGTTAAAAGATGGAGAAGTGATTCGCTCATAAATCACGACCTAATCCGCGCTTATAAGTTTCCAAACAACGTTCTCTTGCCATCTTGTGGTCTACTATCGGTTGTGGATAGCTGAAGTCTTGAAATTCCGGAACCCATTTGCGAATATATTTCAAATCGCTATCAAACTTTTTAGTTTGTTCATAGGGATTAAATATCCTGAAGTATGGTGCAGCATCGCATCCGCTTCCAGCAGCCCATTGCCAACCACCATTGTTAGCAGATAAATCAAAGTCGAGAAGTTTCGAGGCAAAATAAGCTTCGCCCCAACGCCAATCGATTAATAAATGCTTCGTAAGAAAACTTGCAACTACCATACGCACACGGTTATGCATATACCCTGTTGTATTTAACTCACGCATACCAGCATCAACAATGGGGTAACCGGTTTTCCCATCACACCACGCTTGAAATTCAGTTTCATTGTTACGCCACTCAATAGAATCATATTGGGGTTTAAAAGAGCCTTTTGTGACATGTGGGAAGTGCCAAAGAATCATCATATAAAATTCTCTCCAACATAATTCGTTAAGCCAGCTATCACTAAGATTTTGTCCTTTGCGCGCCATTTCACGAATAGAAATTGTTCCGAAGCGTAGGTGAATTCCTAAACGACTAGTGCCATTAATTCCAGGTATGTCGCGTTGATCAGCATACTTTTGAATGATGTCATCAGCACAATGATCAGAAGGAAATAGTAAATCACTTTTTTCAAAACCGATTTCTTGTAAGGTAGGAAAGTCGATTGAAGTGGTAAAGAGATTTTTTAATAGTGATTGGGAATCATAACTGGGAATTCCTTCTGCGTTCAAACGGCTTCTCCATTTTCTGCTGTAAGGTGTGTATACAGTGTAAGGTTTCCCATCATCTTTTACCACTTCTGATTTTTCAAAAATAACTTGGTCTTTGAAAGTGATAAAAGGGATATTATTTGAGTTTAATAATGATTCAATCTCTTGATCACGTTGCAATGCATAGGGTTCGTAATCATGATTTGTGTAAACCGCTTTTACATCATATTCAATTAAAATATTTTTCCAGCATTCAACAGGATTGCCAATTTTAATTAATACTGACGAATTGAATTTTCTAATTTGCTGTTGGATGTTTGATAGCGATTCATAAATAAACTGTACGCGTGCATCCTTTTTATTTTCAAGTTTATCTAATATGTTAGAATCAAAAATAAAGATTGGTAATACAGGATTGTCGCCTTGTAAAGCATGATATAAAGCGTTGTTATCGTGTAAGCGCAAATCACGGCGGAACCAATGAATAGCTACTGATTTTTTATTTTCCATAAAAGTTTTTTAAGGCATCTTCTAGTAATTCATATTTAAAAGAAAAGCCTGTGCTTACTATTTTTTTGTTGGATACTTTAGTTGAATCTAAAATGATGGCACTTTTTTCTCCCAATAATAATTTCATTGCCCATGCAGGTGTATTAAATGTAATGGCATTTTTACATAATGACTTTTTTAAAGCGTATGTGAATGCCTCATTTGTTACAGGATTCGTAGCTACCGCATTATAAATTCCTGTTAGTTGATTTTGCATAACATGCATAAACATATTAGCAAGATCATCAATATGAATCCAGCTGATGTATTGTTTCCCGCTTCCTAACGGTGATGCAATACCCCACTTGACAGGCAGCGACATTTCAAATAATGCTCCGCCATTTTTAGAGAGAACAACTCCTATTCGAATATTGGTGACAGGAATTTCGAATGACGAATAAATCTGTTCCCATTGTTGTGTCGTTTCTGATAAAAAGCCAATTCCTTTTGAAGAGTTTTCATCTACTAACTCATCCTTACGATCTCCGTAAAATCCGATAGCGGATGCCGCGATAACATGACTTACATTATTCGGATGATTTTTTAATGCGTTTGAAATAGTGGTTGCAGCTTGTAATCGACTATCAATTATTTTTTTCTTGAAAGCATTTGTCCAACGGCCTGCTGCGATATTTTCTCCAGCTAAAACAATAATGACATCTGCAAACGTAATTGCTTCTGGATCGATGACACCAGTCTCAGGATTCCATTTGAAAGTTTTGTAAGTAGAATTTGCTTTAGCTGATCTGCTTAGCCATGCAACTTCGTATTCATTTTGCGTTAAAAGCTTTGAAAGTTGCTTCCCCACTAATCCACTACCTCCAGCTATAAGTATATTTTTCATTGATGTAAATCTGATTTGTTAAGAAGTTAAGTTGCTCATTATTAAATTAAAATTCGATATATCCGACAACAAACATTTAAGATAGATTTTATTTTGGGTCGAATTTTTCAAACGATTAAATTTATGGCGGGAGGGGGCCAGGTGGCCCCCTGTTTTATTTTGAGTATTCTCTGTTTTAATGTGCAATACGATTTGTAAATTTCGGTTATGGCAATTTTCTACTATTATCAAATTTGTTTCAGGCAACTTTTAATTCGATAATTATTTCTCTATGTACTTTACAACCCTATTCAAAACAACATCCCTCACAAATAGTTTACTCAACAATGTAATTCGGGTCGAAGCCAGATTCACCTGGATCGAAATTTAAAATGGGAGCTGCTGGCGGACGAGCACCAAAGCGAATTTGAAATCCGACTTTTACATACAAGCTAGGACTTTGATAAAACTTCGCGTCATTGACCTCAAGGTTTGCAGTTGATGTTACTCCACCTTCCATCGTAAAAACAACAAATCGATCGGTATAATAGCGAAGCAATACGCTACCTCGTTTATAGTTAAATCGATAGATACTCCAATCGCTGTTATTTAAACTATCTGATTTAAAATAATTATAGCCTCCAAAATTATTAATCTTCATGCTTACACTCAGTTTTTTAGTAAACAAGTGAGTGTAGGTGATATTAAATGGAAATGTAAATTGTAGTTGATTTTCATTCGATAATTGAACACCTGCTCCAACGATAGGAAGAATATAATCTTTACCAAATATTGGTGAATAAGTAATTCCCAGCGTATGCCACCATCTGTTGTTGTGATATAGGTGTCGCCATAATCCTGTTGCATGATATCGGGTATGATTTAGTTGAACAGAAAAATCAGAAGTAGGCATACTTAAAAATCCTTGCATTAAATAAAGATTTCTTAACCCTTTAGCCATTACACCCGATACGCCCATTTTAGCAACGGTCAGATTCTGATTAGGTTCAAAAAAATCAATTTGTGTCTGGCGAGCATTTAATCCAAAATGTGTCAATACGGCAACGAATGGTTTTCCTCCGCTTGCGTCTAACCAGTCTTTCTTTTTCCAAATTGGAACACGCATAGCGAAGTTGGCACCTGTAAATCCGTTTGAAACCGAAGAGTCCTGTATTTGAGTAGCAGGTAAATACTCTCCCTCAATCTGCCACATGGGAGATAAAAAAGGATGAGGACGATAATATCCTTGAGAATAAACAATAGAACTGATAAATGTTAGAATTAATATTAAACAAATCTCGATTCTTTTAGAAGGAATAAAATTAATTTTGCGAAGCATAATTATGGATGATCAACAACTCGATAAATATAGAAATGATCTCGAATTTATTCGACTCACTGCAGAGCAATTTATAAGAGATTGTGAACGCATCGGATTTCAAGTGGAGTTTGATGTTCAACAGTTAACTGGTGTACTCCATCTTCAGATGTGTATAGAGCCATATATCAAACAATGGTGTAAAGAGGAGAATTCCAGACTGGCTTCACTCTTATATCAAATTGATATTCCGGAGCATTTATATCCTGAAAGAGGCCCATGTTCTGATATTGCAGGGCTAACTGCTTTGGTAGTGAAGCGTGAACTAATTAAAGTGATTTTTAAAAAACTTTATTCTAAATAAGTTGTTCTTTCTTTTGAGTCGTGATAATATAGTTTGATTAAGAAGAATATGAACCAGTTTTCAATTAAAGATGTAGAGGCATTAACGGGGATAAAATCGCATACACTGCGTATTTGGGAACAGCGTTATGGAATTCCACAACCTAAAAGAACTTCTACCAATATTCGTTTTTATGATGATGAGGATATCAAATTGTTATTGAGTGTTTCGGCTCTTAACCGACATGGATATAAGATTTCGAAAATCACTAGTATGAGTGATAATGAAAGATCTTCTTTGGTTCAGGAAATTTCACAGTTGTCAGGTGATCATGTTGTGCAAATAGAAGCGTTAACTGCTGCTATGTTCAACTTCGATGAAGTGGTATTTGAGCAAATTCTCTCAGCATATACTTTAAAACATGGTTTCGAAAACACCTTCCTTGATTTAGTTTTTCCATTCTTCGGAAGAGTAGGTATGCTTTGGCAAACGGGAAGTATTAATCCCGCTTATGAGCATTTCATCACAAATTTAATTCGTCAGAAATTATTTGTTGCAGCCGATGCACAACCAAAGCATCTTAAAGTTGGTGGTAAAAAATTCTTGTTGTTTCTTCCAGGATTTGAACCCCATGAAATCGGATTGTTATTCGCTAATTATTTAATTCGTTCTAAAGGACATCATACAAACTACCTTGGTCCGAATTTGCCTATTGATGATTTAGGTCCTGTGATGCAATTATACAAAGCAGACTATATCTTAACTGTATTGACTGCGCCTCATCCGACGCAAACGCCGCTTTTTATCACGAAGAAATTATCCAATGATTTCCCGAACACGAAAATTCTGTTAAGCGGATTTCAAATGATGCAGGCGAATATTCAATTACCATCTAATGTGAAGGTCTTAACTTCTATGCAAGACCTTTCTGCTTTGTTAGATGTATTGAATTCTTAACCGCGAATAAATTCTAAAAATTCTTTTCTTGTTTCTGGATTTAAAAATTTACCAGAATATTCTGCCGTAACTGTTGAGCT
>JBDKGQ010000095.1:0-5112 GCA_039798145.1 Bacteroidota bacterium | reverse complement strand
GATAACATATTATTCTCCTTTAAATATAGGCAAACGTTTTTCAAGAAAGGCATTTACTCCTTCTTTATGATCATAAGTTTGACCTGCTTGTGCCTGATACACTTCTTCTAACTTAAGTTGTTGTTTTAAATCTGATGTTGCTGATTGATTCAACAACATTTTCGTTAAGGCGATACCTTTAGTAGGCATATTCGCTAATTGAATACAAATCTTATCTGCTTCGACTTTTAGTACATCATCAGCAAAACACTTATACACCATTCCCATTTCTGCAGCTTCTTTACCGCCTACCTTATCTGCCAGCATCATTAATCCCGCAGCACGTTGTGAACCGATTAATCGAGGTAAAAAGAATGTCCCACCACTATCTGGAATTAAACCTATTTTACTAAAAGCTTGTATGAAAGATGCCGATTCTCCTGCTAAAACAATATCGCAAGCTAATGCGATGTTTGCTCCTGCTCCTGCAGCAACACCATGAACTACTGCCACAACTGGCTTCTGTGCTTCACGGATTTTAATAATGATTGGGTTGTAATGTTCATCAACAATTTTTTGAATTCCTGGTCCATCAGGAGCAATAGCCTCTGATAAATCCTGACCAGCACAAAACGCTTTACCTTCAGCTTCAACTAAGATGCATCGAACAGTATTATCAGCAGAAAAATTGTCGATTGCAGCTTGCATTTGCAAAGCCATTTCGCGATTAAAACTATTAAACTTTTCCGGGCGGTTTAACTTGATTCGTCCTACCCCATTTTCAATCGTAGCAGTTATTAAGCTCATCTTTAAATTTCTTACTACAAAGAAAACTAAAAAAGGCTTTCGTTAAGCTATATTTATGAATGAAGTATCAATGACATTTGAACTGCTCAAATGGTTGTCTGCACCCATTACAAAAGTGTAACGCTTTGCATGCAGTGGAACCAAATCGACTAGTAAGTGAGGTGTCTGTTGAGCTACAAAAAGGACAAGCTACTGGTCCTTTATCATTATTGGCAAAAGGATGTAAATTTTCGAAACTCAATTTTTCAGGAGGTGCAATTCCATAGGCTCTTAACTTTTCCTTGGTTTCATCGCTCATCCAATCGGTTGTCCACGCTGGCTTATAAATCGTTTTAATGATTGGAGTTAAACCAACTAATAAAAGTTTTGCTCTTATTTGCTCCTCCATACTCTTTAAAGCAGGGCAACCAGAATAAGTTGGGGTAATATCAACTTCAACATTTGAATCAGTAATTCGAACCTCACGAACAACCCCTAATTCTACTATGCTAATAGCAGGAACCTCAGGATCAGGAATGGAATTTAACAAGTCCCAAATTTCACTGGATTCTAGAGTTACCATACTGCATCAGGATATGTTCGAGGCAGATACTGCATTTCAGCTAAAAGATAACCTAAGTGCTCACTATGTATTCCTTTCAAACCACCAGTTGGGGAATAAGTATTATTTTCAGGAACAGACAATGTTGCTTTAGCAAAAATTTCATGTACCATTTTTGTCCATTCGTCACGAAACTTTTCTTTATCGAATGCAATTCCGTTGCTGATTAATAAAGTATCTACACTATCTTGCTCAAAAAGCTCATTCGTATATGGCCATAATTCGTTTAAGGAATTCTGAATACGCTGATGACTTTCTTCTGTGCCATCACCTAAACGAACTACCCAATCACCTGCGTGGCGCACATGATATGTAACTTCCTTAATTGATTTAGCTGCAAGTCCTGAAATTGTTTCATCAGTACTCTTCATTAAATCACGAAACATCAGATAATCGAAACAGCCATTTAAAAACAACTTCATCATGGTAAATCCGAAATCTTTATTATCGGGTTGCTCCACCATTAATTTATTTCTAAACTCTCTTTCTCCTCTGCGAAACGCATAAAAATCTTCTGTTTTTCCATCGCCTTCTATCTGTGCGGCATAAGTATAAAAGCCACGTGACTGACCAATTAGATCTAGTGCTACGTTACTCATCGCAATATCTTCTTCGAGGATAGGCCCATGACCAGTCCACTCAGAAATTCGTTGGGCATGTATTAATGAATTATCAGCGATACGTAGACAAAAATCAATTAACGCCTTATTTAAATCCGTCATCATATTTGTTTTAAACCGTCAGCTGTTTTGAAAAAGTTTGGAGAGCGATACATTTTATCATTTGCGGGATCAAAGAATGCACCTGCATCTTCCGGAGAAGAAGCGATGATAGCATCACTTGGAACAACCCAAATATTAACTCCTTCTTGTCTTCTACTATAAACATCTCTTGCATTTAAAAGAGCAATTTCACCATCAGGAGCGTGAACGCTTCCTGCATGCTCATGAGGTGCACCTTGTTTTTTTTGTGTGAACACTTCCCACGTAGGCCATTGATGATTTGATTCCATTATAACTAATCAATTAAATTATTAATTCACTTTTTTCTTTGCTGCATACGCTTTAGCTGCGTCGCGCACCCATTGTCCGTTTGCATGTGCATCATTACGTTGTTTCAATCGTAACTTATTACAAGGACCATTTCCATTGATAACCTGGAAGAATTCATCCCAGTTTATTTCACCGAAATCATAATGGCGAGTTTCTTCATTCCATTTCAGTTTATCATCTGGAATTTTTAAACCGATAGCCTGAGCTTGCTCTACAGTTCTATCAATAAAACGCTGACGTAAATCGTCGTTCGTAAATAACTTCACTTTCCATTTCAAAAGGTCTGCGCTATTAGGGGATTCCTTATCAGATGGGCCAAACATCATTAAAGCAGGCCACCACCAACGATTCATAGCATCCTGAGCCATGTCTTTTTGCTCCTGAGTACCACGCATTAAATATGCTAAAATCTGGTAGCCTTGTTTATTATGAAAATTCTCTTCTCTACAAATACGTAACATCGCACGTGAATAAGGTCCGTAAGAACACTTAGCCAACACCGTTTGATTCACTATAGCTGCTCCGTCTACCAACCAACCGATGGCTCCAATATCCGCCCATGTTAAAGTCGGATAATTGAATATGGAGGAATATTTTGCTTTCCCTGACAAAAGTTGATCGATCATTTCTGAGCGGTCCATACCTAAAGTTTCGGCTGCGCTATAGATGTATAACCCATGGCCAGCCTCATCTTGAACCTTAGCAATTAAGATAGCCTTACGTGCTAATGAAGGAGCTCTTGAAATCCAATTACCTTCCGGCAACATTCCAACCACCTCTGAATGAGCATGTTGTGACATCATTCTCAACAATTGCTTGCGATACTTTTCAGGCATCCAATCTTTTGGCTCGATTACCTTACCAGCTTGAATACTGTCGTTGAATGCATTTTCTTTTTCGGATAAATCATCCATTTTTACATTTATATCCATCGGAATAACGGGTCTTATTAACTTTGCTAAAATAATAGTTACGACTAACCTACGCAAATGAGTTTCGTCAGATTAAACTAACATTTTAGTCAACATAAAGTTTATTCGAAGATGTTTAGATTTTATGTAACATCGTAGAAAATTTTCAGTATAAAGTCCACCCGAAAGGGCATATTTAATCAAACCACACACAATTATGAAAAAGATTACACGATCTTTTATTGCACTTACTTTATTATTGTTTTTAGGCTCATGCAGGAATGTACTTGAGGTAACTTACTTTCAAGAATCGAAGGATACAGCAGTTGTAAGCAAGCAAAAATTTATTGAAGAGCATTATGTATCTGTGATACAGCCTTACGATATCTTATCCATTTATGTAAGCAGTTTAAATCCTGAAGCGACTACCTTTTTTAATGTATTTAGTAAATCAGAAGGTCCAACAGTAGGTGACAGTTACTCTACTCGACCCAATGTTGGATACCTAGTAGATGCTGAAGGGAATATAGATATGCCATTGGTTGGTAAAATAAAATTAGTTGGTTTATCAACGATTCAGGCAAAAGATTTAATCCAAAAACAATTAGAAAAATATTTACAGCAACCTAGCGTAAGAATTTATTTTGAAAATTTCAAAGTAACTCTTTTAGGAGAAGTTGTACATCCAGGAGTCTATACTGTAACCAACGAAAAACTAACATTACCTGAAGCAATTGGACTTGCTGGTGATTTATCAATTTTTGGTAACAGAAAAGAGGTAATGCTTATCCGCGAAGTAAAAGGAGAAAAAATTTATATACCTATTGACTTAACAAGAAGAGATTTGTTTTACTCTCCATATTACTATCTTCATTCAAACGACATATTATATGTACCACCTGTGAAAGATAAAGTATCACAGTCAGACAACTTCTACAAAATAGCTCCTTTAATTATCAGCTTAGGAACGTTATGCGCATTCGTGTTATTTAACAAATAACACATTACTTACTAAATCAATTGAACAATGAATCAGGAAACTCCTAACGGGCACGACTACAAAGTAAACAACCCCAATAACGACCAGAAGAACGAAAGCGAAAATACGATTAACATTTCGCAAATAATAAACAAATACTTCCTTCGCTATTGGTATTTATATGTATACACATTAAGCCTCTCTCTTGTAACTGCTTATTTCTATAATTGGTATGCAGACAGAGTGTATTTTTCTTCATGCACCGTATTAATCAAAGACGAAAAGAAAAATGTTAATAGTAGCGACTTACTAACGCAGCTAGGAGCATTTAATAATGAAGGTGGGATCGAAAATGAAATTGGAATAATTCGTTCGCGAATGCTCATTTCAAAGACTATTGATGAATTACAGCTTTACAAGAGTTATTATTTAATTGGAGATGTAAAGACGTCGGAAATTTTTGCATTAAAGCCATTTGATTTAAAAGAAGATACCCTGTACAGCCTGGCCTTCAATACTTCTATAAAATTAGAAATTATCAATAGCAACAAATATAAACTTAGCTACCAAAAAGGAAATACTGAACACATTGGATATTACTTATTCAATCGTAAGATCAGTAATGATTTAGGGATATTTTCAATCGATAAAACATCTGACTTTAGTCGACAGCCATACGATTCAAAAAACTTTTCAAAGCGAAAATTCATCGTTAAGGTTGCAGACAAAAGTCTTTTAACGGATATCTACCAGAGTGCATTAAAAGCGGAGCCAATTAGTAAG
>JBDKGQ010000094.1:0-6860 GCA_039798145.1 Bacteroidota bacterium | reverse complement strand
ATCCTTTGAAGTGATATAAGAATTCACAGAGCGAACTGAATATTGTAATCCATTCATTAATCGCTTTTGAAAAATAAATTCATTCTCACTATTCTGATTTAGATGATAAATAGTGTCACCAAAGCGAACATCTAATTGTGAAGTATTCTGCGTTCCGAAATTCCATTTTACTTGTGTTCCTGCCGGGATGTATAAATCGCCTGTGTTTTTAATACTTTCGTTTTTCTTTTGTAAGTAGGCTGGATAATTTAAATCAACTGAAAATTGAACGATTAACGGATTAGGGATAATTTCAATTTGAAATTCATCAGAATAAAATCCATCTGCCATTAATTGAAACGGAGTATTCTTTTGCAAATTTCTGAATACGTAATTAAAATTGAGTTTATCTTTTTTGTCTAACTTGAAGGTATTACCGTTATACTCAATATAAACTTCTTGGGGAATTTCTTTTCCATTCACTTTTACTTCCAATGAATAATCTTCGAATTGTGTTGTTTGAAGTTTATTATTGGTAATCGTAAATTTAAAAGGAGCTGGTTTTGTAAATTGCGTATTGTGAAATAAAATTCGCTTGGTAGAATCTGAAATTAAGCCTGGTGCAATAATTAAAATTCCTATCAGAATTAGTAGCGATGGTAATGCGTACTTGATGTATTTTTTATTCTTACTTAAATCAACAGCACTCGTAAAAGGTACAGGTCGTAGTTGTTTACTTTTTTGTTCGATAGAAGCTAATAATAATTCATTGTTCTGATTATTATTTTCTAACGAATCAAATAACTGAAGTGTATTTAAAAGTTTATCATTGATATCTGTAAAATGCTGACCAATAATTTTTGCTGCATCATCGTAAGAAATAATTTTTCCAATCTTATTTAAAAGTAATAGAGGAGTGAAAATCCATTTGTAAAGAATCCATCCAGCGGTAAGAATATAACTCCAGAAAAATACAGAGCGAACAGTAGGATTAAACCAAATAAACGATTCAGAAACTGTCAGGACTAAATAAAAACTCAGTAAGAGTGAAAACGAATAAATGGTTCCACGTAGTAACTGGTTTTTATAATACTTCCGAATAAAAGCATCGAGCTTAACTAAAATTTCCTGATATCCTTTATTGGCTTGCATGTGTACACAAAAGTAAAATTAGCATCGTTTAAAATCAACGATTTTAAAGAGGTATTTAGTACGTTATAAACAATGAAAAGTTTACACTTTCAGTCGACCAAAAACACCTAATGGAAGTTTTACTCCAGAAGTTGCTTGTAAATAAATTTCTCCGAATTCAGCATTAATACCTCTTTTGCCAAAAGCTTCTTTTAAAAGGTTTTGAATTATTAATGCAGAAAAACCTAAGGAATAAGTATTTAAGACTAAAAACGATTCTTTTTCTTCTAGTATTTGAGCTACTCCATGAATCATTTCATTAATCATCTCCTCTAATTTCCAGTTCTCACCATTTGGTCCATGACCGTATGCAGGAGGATCCAAAATAATTCCGTTGTATTTTTTTCCTCGCTTTACTTCACGACGAACAAATGTCATTGCATCTTCCACTAACCATCGGATATTATTCAAACCTGATAAATCCATGTTTTCTTTCGACCACGTTACTACTTGTTTAATAGAATCTAAATGGATGACATCAGCACCTGCAGCTTTCGACCTTAGGTTCAGGTGTGTTCTTTTTTATCTTTTGGATTTGCGAGTAAATAAAATCCCAATTAACTGCCTGCTCTGGAAAAATACCTACATGTTTAAAGGATGTTAACCCTAAACGAAACATGATTTTAGTATCCGCTAAATCATAAGAAATTCTCCATTGATCCGGCATTTCTTTTAATTTAATCCATGTCCCTGCTGAACTCGATTTAGGTTTAAATCGCACATGTGCTAATCTGTTCCACTCACCATCAGATAAAACTTTACTCCAAACAGCTTGAGGCTCAGGACGAATAGTAATGTATTTTCCAAAACGTTCTAATTTTTCAAAGTCGCCACAATCGATTAACTCGTAGTCTTTAAAGTGTTCAGGTGTTAGTAGTAACATAAAACAAAGGTAATAAATCAAGTTAATCAACAACTGTTTAAACAGATGTTAATAACAGTGTTCAATCATATGTTAATAACCGCATTTAATTGTGGAAAGCTTTCAAAAAACATATTTGGAAAGTTAAATCATGCACTGCTTATTATTAAAAACCAATCGACAAAATTTATTTTCTAGGTTTTCTTAAAAGTTTATGAACTATTTGATCAATCAAAAACTAAATTAGTTATTAAAAATTAAGATACTAAAGGAGTAATGAACAATTGTGTATTACTTCGTGTTATTTCAGATAATCAGTTATTTAAATCCTTATTAGTTGTTCATTAAATGTTAATAAGGTGTAATAACATCTAAAATCAACTATTAACTATTCTATTTACTAACGATACTAACAGGACATATAATAACATATCATTTATTTAAAATAATTATTTAATTAGTATTTAATGTTTGTGAAGAAAAGATTTTGAGCTTTTTAAATTTTCTGTAATTCCCTTGCGGTATATTTGCCCTGTTCACCATGAAAAAAATTATCTCTCTTCTGCTTCTGTTTTTTCCGCTGTTTCTCAGAGCGCAAGATACTACTTTGTCGAAAGTTTCAGAGGTAAAAAAGTTTTTTTACGATAACGGCAGGTTAGCATCCGAAGGATATTTTAAGAATGGAAAACCAGATGGAAACTGGAAGGCTTACTACCAAAATGGACAGTTAAAATCGGAAGGAAACAGAGTGGATGGAATCCTTGATGGACAATGGATTTTTTACAGTGAAAACGGACAAAAAAATTCTGAAATTAATTACACCAAAGGCCAGGAAAATGGTTGGAAAAAAGAGTTCTATCCGAATAACCAGCCCGCTTTTGAACAATGGATGAACAAAGGGGTTAAAGACAGTATTTTTAAGAGTTACCATCCGAAGGGATATTTGCAAAAAGTACAACATTTTAAAAACGGACAAGAACAGGGTTATGGGATGGAATACGCCGCAGATGGTCGTTTAGTATCCTTGATCAAATATAATAAAGGAACACTCGTAGCTGTAGATCGATTTAATACACTCGATAAATTTGGTTTTAAACAAGGCGTTTGGAAATCGTTTTTGAATGATACTATTCTGATAGAAGAAGGTACCTGGAAAGACGATAAGAAGAATGGATTTTTTAAAACTTATGGTACTGATGGTTTTGTATTAAAAATGGAAAACTGGCGCAATGGTGAGTTAGTCATCGATGAGCAGAATAATGTGAGTTTAGAAATCAATCGTAAATACCATAATAACGGCCGACCAAAATCTTCCGTAAATATTATCAACGGAGTAATGGAAGGTTATTACCGAGAGTATAATGATTCAGGTATAATCGTTTTATCGAAATTATACGAGAAAAATAAAGTTGTTGCTGAGGGTGGAATCATTGATGGTAATGGATTACAGCAGGGTGCATGGACGTATTTTTATCCCGATGGAAAAGTAAAATCAAAAGGTAGTTTTAAGAATGGAAAAAGAGATGGTAAATGGACGTTCTATTATCCTTCTCAAAAAGTAGAACAGACAGGATCGTATAAAAATAATTTACCTGATAATAACTGGAAATGGTATTATGAATCAGGTCAACTTTTACGAGAGGAAAATTACATTAAAGGAAAAGAAGATGGTGAGTCGTTGGAGTATGATGAAAATGGAACGCTCATTTCAAAAGGACTTTATGTAGATGGAAAACGTGATGGAGAATGGAAGTTTAAAAACGGTGAATACATCGCGCAAGGAAAATATGTAGATGGTAAGATGGATGGTGAGTGGAAACAATATTATCAGAATGGAAAACTGGCTTTTGAAGGCAGTTATTTTGATGGTTTAGAAAATGGAGAGCATCGTTATTACTATGATAATGGAAAGCTGAAAGAAGAAAAAAATTTCCGCATGGGCTTAAAAGACGGTATTTTTAAATCGTTTGATGAAAATGGAGAGTTAGTTTTAACTTCCGTTTATAAAGCCGATAATTTACAGCGCCTCGAAGGAGTAAAAGTAGGAGAGTAAGCTTTTTATTCTTTATTACATTAGATAACTATCTTTGTCACTCTAAAATTAAGTGAAGCGATGTCATTAGTTCGTACCCGATTTGCACCTAGTCCAACTGGCCCTTTACACATGGGAGGAGTTAGAACGGCTCTTTATGCGTATTTGTTTGCCAAACAACATAACGGTCAGTTTATTTTAAGAATAGAAGATACAGATCAAAACCGTTATGTACCGGGAGCAGAAGAGTATATTATTAATGCTTTAAACTGGTGCGGAATTATTCCTGATGAAGGCGTAAGTTTTGGAGGTCCACATGAACCGTATCGTCAGAGTGAACGAAAGGGATTAGGATATTATCAGGATTATGCGAATCAGTTATTAGAGAAAGGTCATGCATATATTGCTTTCGATAAGGCGGAAGCGTTAGAAGCAAAACGTAAAGAAGCAGAATCAAACGGACAACATACTTGGCAGTACGATAGTAAGTCGAGGTTGAGTATGGATAACAGTTTAACTTTATCGAAAGAAGAAGTAGAAAATAGAATTCAGTCGGGAGAGAAACATGTTATCCGTTTAAAAGTAGAGCCAGGAAAAACAGTTTCATTTACGGATATGGTTCGTGATGAAGTGAGTTTTGAAAGTGATTTAGTAGATGATAAAGTATTAATAAAAGCAGACGGAATGCCTACGTATCATTTAGCACATATTGTGGATGATATAATGATGGGTATTACGCATGCGATTCGTGGAGAAGAATGGTTACCATCGGCGCCTGCGCATATTTTAATTTATGAGTATCTGGGATTAAAAGACAAGATGCCGCAGTATGCACACCTTCCATTGTTATTAAAACCAGAAGGAAATGGAAAGTTAAGTAAACGTGATGGAGATCGTTTAGGATTTCCAGTTTTTCCGTTGGAATGGAAAGACCCTGCGACGGGAGAAATTTCTTCGGGTTACAGAGAGAAAGGATATTATGCTTCGGCGTTCGTTAATATGTTAGCGTTATTAGGATGGAATCCAGGAACAGAACAAGAGGTGATGTCGATGGAGGAGTTGATAAAGAATTTTTCGTTTGAGCGTGTACATAAATCAGGCGCACGATTCGATCCTGAAAAAACAAAATGGTTTAACGAGCAATATTTACGTATGCAGTCGGATGCCGATATCGCGTCCCGCTTCGCGGAGGTTTTAACTGCGCGAAATATTCAACGTGATTTACACTTTGTAACAGCTGTTGTAAAATGGGTGAAAGATCGATGCCAGTTTGAAAGTGAATTATATGAAAAGAGTAAAGCGGTTTTTGAAGCTCCAACGAGTTACGATCAAAAAGTAGTTGAGAAACGATGGAATGAAAAATCAGCAGCATTTTATGCAGTACTTCCGCAAGCATTACAAGCAGTTGAAGAATTTAAAGCAGATAATGTAAAAGCGGCATTTGAAGCAACAGCAGCGAGCAATGAAATCAAACCAGGAGAGGTATTACAATTATTCAGAGTATTGTTAAGTGGAGAATCAGGAGGACCTGATTTATTTATGATGACAGAACTACTCGGAAAGGAAGAAACCATCAACAGAATTAAGTTGGCAACTGAAAAATTAAACAAGTAAAATGAGCACAGAAAAAGGCCCTAATTTCCTCGAAGAAATTATTGCAGAAGATATAAAAAACGGGAAGCACGGTGGAAGAGTGTTAACGCGATTCCCGCCGGAGCCTAACGGCTATTTACATATTGGTCACTCGAAATCGATTTGTGTAAATTTCGGATTAGCACAAGAGTTTGGTGGAACAACGAATTTACGTTTTGACGACACTAATCCTGAGAAAGAAGAAACAGAATACGTAGAGAGCATTAAAGCCGATGTAAAATGGTTAGGCTTTGAATGGGCAAATGTTTTTTATGCTTCGGATTATTTTGATCAGATTTATGATTTTGCGGTGACGTTAATTAAAAAAGGATTAGCGTATGTAGATGATAGCACGCCAGAACAAATTGCTGCGCAAAAAGGAACACCTACGGAGCCAGGAACACATAGCCCTTATCGTGATAGGAGTGTGGAGGAGAATCTCGATTTGTTTACGCGCATGAAAAATGGCGAGTATAAAGATGGAGAGAAAGTATTACGTGCAAAGATTGACATGGCTTCGCCGAATATGCATATGCGTGATCCAATTATGTATCGTATTAAGCACGCACACCATCATCGTACAGGTGATAAGTGGTGCATTTATCCGATGTATGATTTTGCGCACGGACAATGTGATTCGATTGAGAAAATTACCCACTCCATTTGTACGTTGGAGTTCGAAGTGCATAAACCTTTATACGAGTGGTTCATTGAGCAATTGGAAATTTTTCCAAGTAAGCAATATGAATTTGCACGATTGAATTTAAATTATACTGTAATGAGCAAGCGTAAATTATTACAGCTTGTAAAAGAAAATTATGTGAACGGATGGGATGATCCGCGCATGCCAACGATTAGTGGATTGAGAAGAAGAGGATATTCGCCAGAGAGTATTCGCAATTTTGCAACGAGAGTAGGTGTTGCACGAAGAGAGAATATTATTGATGTTGGATTTTTAGAATTTTGCGTACGCGAAGATTTAAACAAGCGCGCTAATCGTGTGATGGCGGTGCTTGATCCAATTAAACTTGTTATCACTAATTATCCCGAAGGACAAGAAGAAACATTAGTAGGAGAGAATAATCCGGAGGCAGAAAATAACGGTGGTACACGTCCGTTACCTTTTTCAAAAGAACTTTGGATAGAGCGCGAAGATTTTATGGT
>JBDKGQ010000093.1:0-5232 GCA_039798145.1 Bacteroidota bacterium | reverse complement strand
GCTGGTGTTTATTATCGCGATTCGAGTATGAGTAATTGGTTGAATTATTCAGGCGGACTTCCAACAATTGCGCAGATAAAAGATTTATTGATTTATAATGATGGAACTGGTTTATCAAAATTAAGAGTATCATTTTATGGAAAAGGAGTATGGGAAGCACCTTTGAATAAGAACGATATGCCAGTTGCAGATTTTATGTCGGATAAAAAATCAATCTGTGAAAACAATCAAATACAATTTACAAACTTAAGCACTGGAGCTTTATCAGTTCAATGGTATTTCCAAGGTGGCAATCCTGCTTCTTCAACTGCACAAAATCCAAACGTGACATATTCACAACCTGGAGATTATTTAGTTTCCTTATTGGTAAATGGAAATACAGGCAGTAATACGGTAGTTCGTCAAGGTTATATACATGTCTCTGCTGCTCATGCATTATCATTGAATGAAGGTTTTGAGAATAATTTCTCTTACGATTGGAGCCTGACTGATGATGGGGAAGATGGAATTAAATGGAACTTGAGTAGCAACGCAGGTGCTTATGGACAAAGTTTAAATTCAGTTTATTTTGATAATTATAGTTATGATGTAAATGGTAAGCGTGATGAATTGATAACGCCTCGATTTATTACAAACGGAATATCAGATGCGGTCCTAAAGTTTGATGTAGCTTACGCTCGATACAGTGTGGATTATTATGATACACTTGCTGTTTTAATTTCTTCGGATTGTGGAGCAACTTATCAAGAGGTTTATGTGAAAGGTTATTCTGATTTAGCAACATCTGGAGATACAACTGGTTTTTATGTTCCAGGTAGTAATCAATGGAGAATGGATTCTGTATTACTTGCACCATTCTTAAATCAAAATGAATTAATAATTGCATTTCAGAACAGAGGACATTATGGTAATTGTCTTTACCTTGATAATATCAGAGTTGATGCTGTCAGTATGACTAGTCCGGTAGCGAATGCTACTGCATTTAACAAACAAGTTTGTAGTGGGGAGAGTATTACGTTTGTTGATCAGTCATCAGGGGCTCCTACTAGCCGTCAATGGTATTTTGTTGGTGGTACTCCATCAACCTCTAATTTGCAGAATCCTGTTGTGCTTTATAATACGCCTGGCGTATATCCTGTATCGTTAGTAGTAAGCAATTCAAATGGAACAGACTCTATCTATTATAATTCATTCGTAGAAGTATTGAGTCCTGCTAATTCATTTAACATATCCATTTATGTGGATTCGTTAGTTGCACCTCAAGCTGGCTTAGGTTATCAATGGTATTATAATAATGCGCTTATTCCTGGAGCTAATTCAATGGTGCTTAAGAATTTTTTACCAGGGTTATACGCAGTTGCTGTCACAGATTCAAATGGGTGTGTGAATTATTCTACAACAGTGGCTGTTACAGTAGGACTTCAAGAACAAATTTCTGAGTCATTTAAAATGGAGGTGTATCCTAATCCTGCAAAAGACCAAACAACAATCAAGTTAAACTCAGCTCTAACAGGCAACGCTACTTTGATGGTAACAGACGTTACAGGTAAAAATGTATTCGAGAGAGTGGTCAATTTGCAAAAGGGAATTCAAGAATTTACAATTGATGGCAATCAATTCAACTCAGGAATATACCTTGTTACATTGCAAAGTCAAGAATTGATTAGCAGCAAAAAGTTAATGATTATTCATTAATGAACTAATTGCAATTTCTTTGTCGTGCTTCCATTGTTACTGATGAAACGTAAAATGTAAAATCCATCTGCATAATTAGCTGTTGAAATTACTTTACTTGTTTCATTGTTAACCTCGAAGTTGTCGATTGTTTTACCACTGGCATCGATTAATTCAATAGCATTTGTATTAGCAGGGAATATTAATTGACAATTATTGTTAGCTGGGTTAGGGAAGAGAATGAACTCTGTTTTGTTATCGTTTTCATTTAATCCAACTACACCTTGTAAGGTAATGTCATCTAATGAAATTCCTGGAGCTGTTAAATTAATATCACTTTTAAACACGAACTTCAATTGAAGGATATTTGCACCCGTTAGGTTGCTGAAGGAATAACTGCAGTTTTTCCATCCATTTGAAACACCTGTCCAACCAATATTATTCCCAAACATATTAGTGTTATACCAATTAGTTGCATTAGGGTCGTTAATGCTTCCGAGGACTTCCCAGTTACCACCATCTAGTGAGTACTCTAAATAAGTTCCATCTGCAGCATATTCAGTTGCGTAGTTCAACCAGAAATCAATATTCACTTTAGTGTAATTTGATATTACAAAGAGTGGTGAATATAAACTTGCATACGCAACATTAAAGTACGGAGAACTTAAGTTGATATCCCAACAATTAATTCCAGAGTGTGAGAAATTTGTTGGATTTATACTTGGACTTCCTAATTCCCATTGGGTATAGTTTGTAAATGAACTATCATACCAACCTTGATCACCATTTTCAAAATCGTAGGAGTAGGTGAGGTTGGCTGTAACAATCGCAAACGTATTCAATTGTATAGTATCATTACTGTGTATTGCATCTAACGGCCAATCAATGTATGCTGTAAGAAGATTAGTTCCGCCTACAGGAGTAAATGATGGTAATGTAAGGATGGTTGTTGAGTCTTTAGGCAAATTACCTGACCAATTGTAATTGAACGGTACTCCGTTGTTGTTAGTGTACTTAATGGAAAGGCTGGTAAGTGGATATCCTCCTTGATTTTGTAAAATAACCTGGACAGGAGTAGGAATTCCTTGACCAATATTATTCTGAGGCGCGGTGAATGCAATTAAAGCAGCGTCGTGTTCAGGTATGGCGTAAAAGAATAAAGTAACCGTGTTGTTTTGTTGGTCCATATCAAACGGCCAGTTAATATAAATGGTGAGCACATTCCAGCCCGCTACTGGAGTAAAATTAGGAAGTGCAACAAGGGTAGTGGAGTCAAGAGGTAAATTACCACTCCAATTTTGATTTACCACTTGTCCATTGTTAAGTTGATATTGAATGGAAAGGTTAGTAATATTTATGATACCTTGATTTTGCAAATACACGCTTAGTGGGTATCCATATCCGGCAAGTACGGTATCATAAATTGCCGCAGTTAATAAAGCTCCGTCATATTGAGATGCTTGTTTAATACTGAAATCATCAATCGAAACACCATCAACTTGTAAGCTATTATCAGAGGTAAACGCATAACGGAATTGTACTGATGGCTGATTAGCGAAAGCGTCTAATTTATAAGTTGATTCTTTCCAGCTTAATGAATTGCCATCCCATCCCGGTAGCTGAGAAGAATTAAGTGATGCATTGGTATACCAATTTGTTCCATTCGGATCTCCTACAAATCCTAATGTTCCCCAACCAAGACCATAGTTAATATCCATTCTTAATCCATCCCAAGATGATTCTGTATTTCGGTTTTGCCAAAAGCTTAATTTAGGATGTACAGAGTTTGTTAAATCAAAAACGGGTGTATATAAAAATGCATTTGCTAATGGGCTATATGGTGTTGTTAAATTAATGTCCCATGCATTATTTCCTGAATGGGTCCCAAAGGTGGTGTTAAAGTTTGGATAACCTAATTCCCAAGCGGACCCTATAGATAAAGAATTATCAGCATACCAATTTGAGTTTCCTGATTCAAAGTCGGTAGAATAATTTAAACTGATTGGTGAGATACCATTAACGGTTGTGCAAGAAGTATCATTACTTGTATTTTGATCACCAAATAATTGACAATATCCACATAAATTATTTACTGGTTGAAGAACAGTAAAGCCAGGAAGTAAATATCCTACAGTTGCTCCGGGATTCAGTGTTACGCCTGTAATTGTTGTTGAGTAATACACAGTACCATTTAGTTTATAACCTAAAATAAAACTATTAATTACGTTCGATCCTAAATTACTTACTGTTATTCCAATATTACCTGTATTAGTTCCAATAGAAAATCCGTTAGTTGAAGTTGTGGTTGATACTGATCTCAAATCAACAATGCCAATATTCGATAAATAAAAATCATCAATTGAAACTCCATTATAGTTGATGAAATTATCACTATGCATCACAAATCGAAATTGTAGATTGCCAACAAATGCATAATTAGCTAAATTATATTCCGCGCTTACCCAAGCATTGCTGTAACCTGTCCAACATGCAGCGCCAAAAGAAACCACATTAGTAGCATTATACCAATTTACGCCATTGGGATCATTGTAAGTTCCAAGAATATTCCACGTTAATCCGTTATCGTTAGTATATTCAACATGCATCCCATCATAGTTAGCTTCAACCTCGTAACGCAATTTAAATTTTAATTGAGTGAATGGAGTAGCTGAAGTATATACAGGAGAATATAAATAGGCTTGCGCACTTGTGCTATAATCGGAAGTTAAATTAATATCCCAACAACTATTTCCAGAGTATGCTCCAACAAATGCGGCATAATTAGGATAACCTAATTGCCATTTTGTAACTGTATCTAATGATGTAGCTGTCCATCCTAGGCTCCCACTATCGAAATTTTCAAAAACAGGATAAGTTGTAGAAAGAGTTAAATTACTACAAAGAGAGTCATTAGAAAATTCGTAGTCGTTTCTTCCTCTAGCAAAAACACAGATAGAATTAACGGTTGTGGGAAGGTATGCAGTTCCAATTGTGATTGTATCGGTAGCACCTGCTGCTATTGTCCTTGCTGCAATTGACGTGGTAGTAACTCCATTTAAAACATATCCAACAATAAAAGAATCGAGCGGGATGATAGAGTTGTTTTTTACTTGAATTTTAATTGGCGAATTACTTCCGGCATTTGTTGGACTTAATATCGAGAGTGCAGCCATGTCATTTAATGTTGACGGACTTTGCGATAAACTAATCTGATCTATTAAAATACCTGGTTGACTACTTCCAAAAATATAGGAGTTAAAAACGAATCTTACTTTAATACTATCGATATGTCCTAGGTAATTAAGGTGTATTCCCGACTGTTTCCATCCGCCTGATGTACCGGTGAATCCCGGTTGAGAAGTTGCGTAAACAGAAGTGGTATTATACCAATTATCTGCGTAGAGTCCATTTGTTAAACGCTGCCAGGAAGTTCCATTGGTAGAATACTCCAAGTGAAAACCATCAAATCCGAAAGGCAAATATCTAAATTGACTAAACGATAAGTAGGGGTCGCTCAAATTGCTTATTTGCATCATAGGGGACGTTAAATAAGCGATG
>JBDKGQ010000092.1:0-5249 GCA_039798145.1 Bacteroidota bacterium | reverse complement strand
CTAAAGCTGGTAATGAGCAAGAATTAATTGATTCTCCATACGGAAAGAAGAAGCCAGAAGAGTTAAACCTTTGGGCAACTCCTGAAAATCCAGGATTTGATCGTCCGAACCATAGCTGGGGATTAGGAATCGATTTAAATGCATGTATTGGTTGTGGATCTTGTGTGGTTGCTTGTAATGCAGAAAATAATGTTCCTGTAGTAGGTAAAGACGAAATCGGACGTGCTCGTGAGATGCATTGGATTCGTATCGACCGTTACTATAGCAGTGATACAACAAAAGAAAATGCAGGTGAGAAAGGATTAGGTAAGTTGAGCATGTACGGTGAAATGGAAAAACCAGGAGCGGATAATCCTGAAGTATTCTTCCAACCTGTAATGTGTCAGCATTGTAATCACGCTCCATGCGAAACAGTTTGTCCGGTAGCAGCTACAACACATAGTAGCGAAGGATTAAACATGATGGCTTATAACCGTTGTGTTGGTACTCGTTATTGCGCAAACAACTGTCCTTATAAAGTTCGTCGTTTCAACTGGTTTAAGTACAGCGACAATGAGCAGTTCCCTTATAACATGCAGGACAACTTAGGTAAGATGGTATTAAATCCAGATGTAGTTGTTCGTTCACGTGGGGTAATGGAGAAATGTTCAATGTGCGTTCAAAGAATTCAGTATGGTAAGTTAGAAGCTAAGAAAGCAGGTCGTCGTCCAGGTGATGGTGAAATTAAAACTGCTTGTGCACAGGCTTGTCCTACTAATGCAATTGTATTTGGTGACTTCAACGATAAGAACAGTGAAGTAAGTAACTTGTTCAAAGATCCAAGAAGCTATCATTTATTAGCTGAATTAGATGTTCAACCTTCAGTATTCTATCAAACAAAAGTTCGTAACAAGAACTAATTATCAATAACAAAAAAATTAATTAACGAAGTAATAATTCGTCTATGCATAAAGAATCGGAACTTAGACCCCCTCTCATTTTAGGAGAGAAAACATGGCACGATATCACAGAAGATGTTTGTCGCCCGGTTGAGTCGAAAGCAAACAAATGGTGGAAAATGGCTTTTACAGTAGCTGTTGCCGGCTTGCTTTGGTGGATCATTTCTGTATCATATACATTGGGAACTGGTCTCGGTGTATGGGGATTAAATAAAACAGTAGGTTGGGCGTGGGATATCACCAATTTCGTATGGTGGGTAGGTATCGGTCACGCTGGTACTCTAATCTCAGCAATCTTATTATTGTTCCGTCAAAAATGGCGTTTATCAATTAACCGTTCAGCAGAGGCGATGACCATCTTCGCCGTTATTTGTGCTGCAACGTTCATCTTATCACACATGGGTCGTCCTTGGGTAGGTTATTGGCCTTTACCATTAGCAAACCAATTCGGTTCGTTATGGGTAAACTTTAACTCACCACTTGTATGGGACGTATTCGCGATTTCAACGTATTTCTCTGTATCTATCGTTTTCTGGTATACAGGACTTATTCCTGACTTTGCGGTAATCCGTGACCGTGCTAAAACAAAATGGTCGAAGCGTATTTATACTATCTTAAGTTTCGGATGGGTAGGTACAGCTAAAAACTGGCAACGTTTCGAAGAGGTATCTCTTGTACTTGCTGGATTATCTACACCTCTTGTATTATCGGTTCACTCGGTCGTATCAATGGACTTTGCTACTTCAATTGTTCCAGGATGGCATACAACAATCTTCCCTCCTTACTTCGTAGCAGGTGCGATCTTCTCAGGATTTGCCATGGTACAAACGTTATTAATTATCGTTCGTAAGGTGTTGAACTTAGAAGATTATATCACAATCTATCACGTTGATATGATGAACCGTGTCATTCTGATTACAGGTTCAATCGTAGGGGTTGCTTATTTAACAGAGTTCTTTATCGCATGGTATTCAGGAGTTGAATACGAACAATATGCGTTTATTAATCGTGCTACTGGTCCTTACTGGTGGGCATACTGGAGTATGATGACATGTAACGTTATCACTCCTCAGTTATTCTGGTCTTCTAAATTACGTGAGAACGTTTTCGCAACATTTATCATTTCGATTTTCGTTAATATCGGAATGTGGTTCGAGCGTTTCGTAATCATCGTTACATCATTGCACCGTGATTATGTAACATCAAGCTGGACGATGTATTCTCCAACTTGGGTGGAAGCGGGAATCTTCATCGGTTCAATTGGATTATTCTTTACTTGTTTCTTATTATTTGCTCGTGTATTCCCAGTAATCGCAATGAGTGAATTGAAAACAATTGTGAAGTCGTCTTCCGAAGGAGCTAAGAAAAAATCAAATCATTCAAATCACTAAGACTAACACATATGAGCGCTGCAGAAAAAAAATTCGTTTACGGCATCTTCAATGATGATGAAGTAGTGGTAAATGCTATTGGAACATTGCGTAGTCAAGGACTAAAAGTAAAAGATGTAATTTCTCCTTTCCCTATTCACGGATTAGATCATGAATTAGGATTGGCAAGAACAAGAATATCAATCTGTGCATTCTTATATGGTATGACAGGTTTAAGCTTAGCATTGTTGATGATGTACTATATGAACATCTTAGATTGGGCCATGGACATCGGTGGAAAGCCAAGCTTTGCATTCTACAAAAACTTACCTGCCTTTATTCCTGTAACATTTGAAAGTACGGTATTATGTGCTGCACATGGAATGGTAATTACCTTCTTATTAAGAAGTAAGATTCTTCCAGGTGTTGAGCCTCATGTAATTCACCCAAGAATGGCTGACGATCATTTCGTAATGGCTATCCAAGTGAAAGAGGATACAGACCTTGCAAAAGTTGAATCATTAGTTAAAGCTGCAGGAGCAGTTGAATTTAAATCATAATAATTAAACAGCGATAATTCAAAATCCATCGCAACCAAGGATATGAAGATAACTTCCAAAATTCTATACGTCGGAGTAACATCAGTAGTGATGTTGGCTGCTTCTTGTAGTAAAGATCCGAAAAGCCCAGGATTAGAATACATGCCTGACATGTATCGTTCACCTTCTTATGAAGTGTATACTACTAATCCGAACTTCCCTGATAGTTTAACGATGCAGGCTCCTGTAAAAGGAACGATTCCTCGTAACTATACTTTCTTCAATTACCCTTCTTCAAACGAAGGCTATGAAGCTGCTGGTAGAGATGTAAAAAATCCATTAGCGGTAACAGAAGAAAACGTGGCAGAAGGAAAGCGTCAGTATGAAATTTATTGTACGCATTGCCATGGTTCAACAGGACAAGGTGATGGAAGTATTGTTGCAATTGGTAAGTTCCCACCTCCACCATCTTATTCAAAAGGAAATTCATCTCGTGGAGGAGCTATGCGTGAATTAACAGATGGAAAGATTTTCCATACGATTACTTACGGTATTAACTTAATGGGATCTCATGCATCTCAGATTAATCCTGAAGACAGATGGAAAATTGTAATGTACGTTCATCAACTACAAAACGATAATAAGCCTGTTGGTTCAACAGCTACTACAACTACTGATTCAACAAAGGTTAAACCTTAATCATATTTCAATACCGATCAACGACTAATTATGGGACACCATCAACATATTGAGGTAACAAGTACAAAACCATACGAGTTTACCCGCAAAAACAGAATGATTGCAGGTGTAATGATTATTATTGGATTAATAGCAATCATTGCTCAATTTGCAACTCACCATACACAAACATGGTCTAATCTTCTAATGAACAATTTTATGTTCATGGGCATGGCGCTTTGCGCTACTTTCTTTTTGGCTGTTCAATATGTAGCTGAAGTAGGATGGAGTGCAGTAATCAAACGTCCAGTAGAAGCAATGGGTCAGGCACTTCCAGTAGCTGGAGGTATTATGATTGTAATTATTTTATTAGGTGGCCAGTCTCTATATCATTGGATGGCTCCTGGTATTTCTACTCCTGGATCTGAGAACTACGACGCTATTATAGCAGGTAAAAACGGATTCTTAAATCCAGCATTTTTCTGGATTCGTGTTGTAGCTTATTTTGCAATCTGGACATACTTCACAAAATTATTTAGAAAAAATTCTTTGTTAAGTGACGAAGGTGATGGTAAAGGATACTGGCAAAAGAACAGATCAGCAGCAGCTAAATTCTTAGTATTATTTGCTGCAACTGAGTCTACAATGTCATGGGATTTTATCATGAGTATCGATACACACTGGTATAGCACCTTGTTCGCATGGTATACTTTCGCAGGTATGTTCGTTACTTCAATTGCGGCGTTAGTGTTTACAATTACGTACCTAAAGTCGAAAGGATATTTACAGGAAGTGACAGAACACCATTTACATGATATTGGTAAGTTCATGTTCGCATTCAGTATTTTCTGGACGTACTTATGGTTCTGTCAGTTTATGTTAATCTGGTATTCAAATATTCCAGAAGAAGTAACTTACTTCATGTTACGTCAGGATCACTATCGTGGATGGTGGTTAGGATCTTTCTTCATCAACTTCATCGCTCCTTTCGTTATCTTAATGACAAGAGATGCAAAAAGAAAATTATACTTACTAATGTATATGTCTATCGTTATCTTTATCGGACACTGGATAGATACATTTGTAATGGTAATCCCTGGATCAATGTTAACTGCAGGACACCATGCTGCTGAAGCGGGTGCTCATCACGGACATTCATTGACGTTAGGTTCTGTTGGATTAATGGAAATTGGAACTACTCTCGGATTTATCGGATTGTTCATGTACCTTGTTCAACATCACTTAAGCAAAGCTCCATTGGTTGCCAAAAACCATCCTATGCTTGAAGAGAGTTTACATCACGCTATATAATACTTAGAAATAAAATTAATAATTCAATATCCCTCAACTAACACTCGATATGAACATCTTGCTCATCTTAGCAGTCGTTTTTGGAACCTTGGTTCTAGTGCGCTTAGCCAATGTAGCGGCTATTGCTTCTAAACTTTCGGGAGAAAACGAAGAAGCAGAACAGGAAAGTGCAAACCGCTGGAACAGTATCGGTATGCTTACATTCTTAATTGTAGGTTTAATTACCATGTTTTACCTTATCAATGCATACTCTCCGTTGATGTTGCCAGTATCGGCATCAGAACACGGTGTAGCTATTGATAAATTAATGAACATCAATTGGATTGTTTTATTCATCACTTTCCTAATCACTCAAATCTTATTATTCTTTTTTGCATTCAAATACAAGTTCAATAAAAATAGAAGATCATTCT
>JBDKGQ010000091.1:0-5988 GCA_039798145.1 Bacteroidota bacterium | reverse complement strand
ATCATTGATGGAATTCGTTTGTGTAAGGCGCAACGTCATCGTTACAAGCACAACGACATGAATGATCTGGAAGAGCAGTTAAAGGCCACTCAGCATTTACGTCATAGAATGATTGTTACCGATGGAGTTTTTTCGATGGATGGAACAATTGCCCAGTTAGATAAAATTTGTGATTTAGCTGATAAATACAATGCATTAGTGATGATCGACGAATGCCATGCAAGTGGATTTATGGGAAAAACTGGCCGAGGAACGCATGAATATCGTAATGTAATGGGTCGTGTGGACATTATCACAGGTACATTAGGTAAAGCATTAGGTGGTGCAATGGGCGGATTTACTTCTGGTAAAAAAGAAATCATCGATATGCTTCGTCAGCGTTCTCGTCCGTATTTATTCTCGAATTCATTAGCTCCATCAATTGTTGGTGCATCGATAGCAGTAATTGATATGCTAAGTGAAACAACAGCTTTACGCGATAAGTTATGGGAGAACACTGCTTATTTCAGAAGTGAGATTACAAAAGCAGGATTTGATATAAAACCAGGAGAACATCCGATTGTACCAATTATGTTATACGAGGCGAAATTGGCTCAGGAATTCGCAGCCAAATTACTAGATGAGGGTATTTATGTCATTGGATTCTTCTACCCTGTTGTTGCTAAAGGTAATGCGCGTATCCGCGTGCAAATATCTGCGGGCGGCAATTGCAGCCTTTACCAAGGTTGGGAAAGAGCTTGGTGTGATTAAATAACCGAGGGTTAAAATTGTTTGGGAACAAAATCAGAAATCATTACTTTTGCCTTCCCAATAAACAGGGCCTATAGCTCATTCGGTTAGAGCAACAGACTCATAATCTGTGGGTGCCTGGTTCGAATCCAGGTGGGCCCACAAAAACCATGTAGCAGAGTAAACGCGCTACATGGTTTTTTTGTTAATTCACTTTACAAAGTTTTAATTTAATGTGGGTGTCAGGTTCTCCCGAAGCTTCGGGACAGGTGGGCCCACCAATTAAAAAAACCATGTAGCAAAGTAAACTCGCTACATGTTTTTTTGTTTATTCACTTTTCACAATTTTAAGCTGAATTATATTAAAAATTCACCCACTAAATTTTTATGCTTCTCGCTCCTGACATAATTCTATCAAAACACCATTCGTTCCTTTCGGATGTAAAAAACAAACGAGTTTATTATCAGCACCGTTCTTAGGTTCTTGATTTAATAAAACAAATCCTTCGCTTTCTAAGAGTTTCATTTCTGCTCTGATGTCTGCCACATCAAAAGCAATATGATGAATCCCTTCTCCTTTCTTCTCAATAAATTTTGCAATGGGTGAATCAGGATTTGTTGCTTCAAGTAATTCGATTTTATTTTCTCCAATCTGAAAAAAAGAAGTGCTTACTCCTTCTGATTGTACTTCTTCGGTTTTATAATGCGCCTGATTAAAAATCTTTTTAAATAACTCGTTCGATGTATTTAAATCTTTAACAGCAATTCCGATATGTTCAATTTTTAACATCATTATGATCTGAATTAGGTTTGTAAATATAATTAACAGTAGTGGAAGAATTATCGTCTGACGCTTTAGATTGTTCATCCGCTTTTACTTCTGCAATATCTTCCTTCCAATATTCGACTTCGTGTTCTTCCTCTTCTAACTCCCAATCATAAACTGGGCGTTGTACTCCTGTTTTACGATAATACCAAGCCATCAGTAATCCTGCAGCACCACCAAATAAATGTCCTTCCCAACTGATGCCTTGCAAGAAAGGCATTAATCCCCATACCATACTTCCATATAAAAACACTACCAGTAATGAAATAGTCATGGTTGATTTTTCTTTCTTAAAAACTCCAGTAAAAAATAAAAAAGCAGCTAGACCATAGATGATTCCGCTTGCTCCAATATGATAAGTTGTTCGGCCGCCTAACCATAACCATATTGCATGCAGCAACCAAATTTGTATTATGACGCGATAGGCGATATCACGATGGAAGGTAAACAATAGAAACCCCAACACTAATAATCCTGCACTATTAGAAATCAAATGCTCCCAATCGCCATGCACTAAAGGAAAAGTAATAATGCCCGTTAACGCATCTATATTACGAGGCAATAAACCGTATTTCGAAAAGTGCAGATGATATCCAACCTCTACTCCTTTTATAACCCATAAAAGCATTACAAAAAGTAACGGAGGAATAAAATTTTGAAGTAAGAGTTTCTCTTCTTTACGCATTTAATTCATCAAGGCTTTATCAACTTTCGCGATGCTTGCACATTTCCGTTTTTATCTTCAATGCGTAGTAAATAAAATCCAGCAGCATAATTATTAGTATTCAACTGAAATTTATTTCTAAACATCGTATTTAATACTTGCTGACCAGTTACTGTATACATTTTCAAAATGCAATTTTCTTGCGATGCAACTTCTATATTCAACAAATCACTCATCGGATTTGGATAAACATTTAATGAAATCGCATCATTTTCAAGTACAGCAGAGGCACTTGAACAAATGGTAGTTCCGGCGTTTGTTGCAGCGTTGAATACATTATTTACCTGCGTTAAAACATTCGTTGTTCCTGAAGCTAAGGCATGAGGTGTTGATGGAAGTGGCGTCACTGTCGTATTCGTTAACGCAATTGTACTCATATTGCAAGAGACACCAGCTGAATCAGTCTTAACAGCAAAAATATTTGTCGAAGAAGAATTACCTACATAACCTACCAATAAATAACCACCATCAGAAGTTTTTATAAAGGAATTAAACTTCGATTGCACATAACCTGTTGGAAGATATTTATTCACCCAATAGATTAAACCTGACTGATCTATTTTAAAAAATAACGCAGATGTATATCCGTTTGAAAGCGATTCAGCATTTGCTGCAATAACATAATTACCAAATGTTGTAACATAATCAGTTGTAATTTTTACACCATTTAAATTGTTACCTGATAGTTTGTATTTTTTATTCATTAATACTGTGCTTAACGTAGAATCATAGCGCGTAACCACTAACGAACCTCCAGTTGGTCCACCGTAATCACCAGAGGACATTACAACCGTCTTTCCATCATAATCTTTATAACTATCAAGCGAATAAATTCCCATTGCTGTTGATGGATTAGCAAGAATAGCATTATTGGTATCCACAATACAAGTAAGGTTTGCTAAATGATTAAATGAAAATCGTCCATCACCTAAATAAGATGCCTTGTAATACGGACTTGCAAACTGATTCGTATTTAAATGAAATTCGTTAAGTATAGTTCCTGCGGTATCCAAATAAGTAATGGATGGTTTTGCTGCACCTCCAATTGCTGTTGTTCCCGTTACAACATATTTATCATTATTCAATTGAAAAACGCTATTACCATAATCATTACCACCTGTAACACCATATCGTTTGAACCAAATCAAATCAAGTGTTGGAGTAAACTTCGCAAGAAAAATATCATTATCTGTTGTAGAGGCCCTATAATATCCTGTTACTAAGAGTTCACCCGTATTGGTAATATTCATCGCTAAAGGAACAGCTGTAACGTTGGACCCCAATTTACTTTGAATAGTGTTTCCGTTTTGATCTAACTCCGTTAATGAAAAATTGAAATTGTTTCCACCCGTATAAACAGAACCTAAAACGATATAATGCCCTGCATTCGTTTCAACGGCTGCAACACCTTCGTTATATCCAGTTGAACCTAAAACAATATTTTCTTCAAACTGACTTTGAGAATATGCATAACCAGAGATAATTAAACTTAGAAGAGTAAGGATTTTTTTCATGTTAGTTTAGTTTATACTTTTTTAAATATTTTTGATACAATTGTTTTTGGATGTCATCCAGATTAATTTCTTTTCCGCGTATATACGCTACCGTTACTACACTTGATTTCATATCTAAGATGTCGCCTTCTGAAATAATCAGTGTAGCGTCTTTCCCATCTTCAAGAGTCCCCACTGTTTTATCGATACCTAAAATTCGAGCAGGAATTAAAGTTATCGTTTGCAAAGCTTCTTCTTTTGATAATCCATACCCAACTGTTTGTCCCGCTTGAAAAGGAAGATTTCTATCTTTCCAAAATCCTTCATCCGTAATTGCAACTTCAACTCCTCTTTTCATCAATATATTTGGAAGTTTATAAGGTAAGTTTACATCTTCATCATCACGACGTGGGAGATTCTGTGTTCTTTCAATAATAACTGGAATATGTTTCGATTTTAATTCTTCAGTAACCATCCATGCATCTGCACCACCGCATAAAACCATTCGCACATTATACAACTCGCAGAACTTTATTGCAGCTAAAATATCTTTTGCAAAATTACATCGCACGTAAAGTGTTTTTGTCTGATTAAATAATCCGCGCATAGCTTCTAAATTCTGATTAGCCACCTCTGGTTTATTATTTTTAGCATACGCATTTGCTTGTTCAAATAGTGTTGTTAATTCTTGCATTTGCTTCGTAGATCTTTTCATTTGTTCTTCTTCTGAGTCTGCCCATGAAGCTTTGATAATTTGCGTTGAAGGAAAATTTAACCAAACACCCTCATCTGTTTTATAAGCTGCATCTTCGTAATTCCATGCATCCAATTCAACAACCGATGATTGTCCGGAAATAATGCCACCCACAGGTGCAATTTGCGCCAACATAACACCATTAGAACGTACGGTAGGAGTTACTTTAGAATCTGTATTATAAGCTATAATTGCTCTCGAAGAGGGATTAATACTTCCTGATTCATCATAATCATGTGTTGCACGAACAGCTTCAATCTCGTTTAAGCCTAGCATGGTATTCATAGCAATTAATCCAGGATAGACATGCTTACCAGAAATATCCATAATGGTATCAAATGCATTTCTTGCAGGTTTAAATCCTTTACCATCCATGATAAAGGTTATTTTACCTTGCGCAATTCCAATAGCACTTTGCTCGATGACCGTTCCATTCCCAACATGTGCAATACCACCTAACAATAAAATTCTTTTTGTAGCAGTATCAGATGGTGCAGGATTTTGTGCAAAAGCAATTGCAGAAAACAACAACAAGTAAGTTGTACAAATATTCTTTATCATATTAATGCGGTAATTGTTCTTTATTGTTACAGTGATTTAACTCTTCCATTTTATAAGATGGCTTGCTCATATTCGCACCTTTTCCTTTTTCGTCTAATGATTTATTCATCAAACGAGTTTTTTCCTTATAAATATTTTCTACCATTTGTTCTTCTTCAGTCGCATCATAATAGCAAACACCATCAACAAATGTCTTTTGAACTTTTGCATATATGCTTAACGGATTATTATCCCATATTACCACATCCGCATCTTTACCTTCTTTAATACTTCCTACACGATTATCGATATGTAATAAAATAGCAGGATTAAGTGTTACAAATTTCAATGCCTCTTCTTCACTTACATTTCCATACTTTACGGCCTTAGCCGCCTCCTGATTTAATCGTCGTGCCATCTCTGCATCATCACTATTAAAAGCCGTCACGACACCCATATCATGTAATATTCTTCCATTATAAGGAATCGCTTCCATCACTTCAAACTTATAAGCCCACCAATCACTAAAGGTAGAAGCACCAACTCCATGTCGTTTCATTTTATCAGCGACTTTATAACCCTCAAGGATATGTGTAAAGGTGTTCACTCTAAAATTAAAGCTGTCTGCCACATGCATCAACATATTAATTTCCCCTTGCTGGTAACTGTGACAAGTAATAAATCTTTTTTTGTTTAGTATCTCTGATAATGCTTCCAGCTCTAAATCTTTTCGAGGTAATTGTAATTTACCACCCGACTTATTATAAGCAGTCCATCTGTTTTGATATTCACGTGCACGAGTAAATCCATCGATATAAACCTGCTCTACTCCCATTCGCGTTTGCGGATAACGAATAGTATTCATATCACCCCAATTACTTTGCTTTACATTTTCACCTAATGCAAACTTGATAAATCCATC
>JBDKGQ010000090.1:0-5291 GCA_039798145.1 Bacteroidota bacterium | reverse complement strand
AAGCAAAAGGAGGAATCAGAAGTTCAAAAAGAGCAATTGAATTTATTGTATCACTATTTCTTATTGCTTCCAAAAATAATATTCTAATAATATAACATACACCAAGTTCACCAAATTGCTCTAAAACAAAAAACCACCACCTTAAATTAAGATGGTGGTTTGACCCTATGTAAAAAACAATAATTATCTACTCACCTCTACCCTTCTCTGTTCTACTCCATTTTCCGAAGTAAAGCGGATTAAGTATAATCCATTTTTCAACGTTGATAAGTCAATTTGTTTATCGTTGCCATAAGTGATAACTAACGTACCTAGGATATCATAGATTTCAATCTTTTCAAAAATCTCCTTTGACTCAATATTCAAAATACCATTAGTTGGATTTGGATAAACAACTAGCGTTGATGATACATTATCATTAGTAATACGACTACATGAACCTAATGATACGTATTTGCAACTAGCCAAACTAGATCCGCAGGCATTATTAGCTTTAACAGTAATAGACCCACTAGAACTTCCCACTTTTACTTGAATACTCGTTGTGCCTTGACCTGAAAGAATTGTCCAATTGTATGGTTTTGTCCATGTATAACTTGTTGCACCAGCTACTGGACTTATTGAATAAGTCACAATTTGATTAACAGTCACATTAGAAGGACCGCTAATAGAAAGCGGCTTGGCAGGTTTTAAACTTACTGTTAAACAACGAGAGCTACTTGTACCGCATGAATTTGATCCTTTTACACATATAGCAGTTGAGCTACTGCATGTTCCAGTTCCGGTTAAAACGCTTCCAAAGTTTACTACTATCGAATTTGTTCCTTGTCCACTTACAATCGTAGCTCCTGTTGGCACAGACCAATTATACGTTACTCCACTTACGTTAGTAACTGAATATGTTACATTTTGTGAATTACACAATCCATTAGCTGGTCCGGATATTACTGAAGGCATGGAAGGAGGTGCTATTACAGTGACTGTTACAGGATAACATGAAGTTGTACCACATGATCCACCAGTTGCTCTCACATAATAAGTGGTTGTAACTAGTGGAGATACAGTGTAGCTTTCTCCCGTATAAATCGCAGTGCTACAAGAAGTAGTTCCACAAGAACCTTTAAACCATTTCCATACTCCATTTATACCTGCATATCCTTGAACCGTTAATGTAATAGATGTTCCTTTACAAATAGTGAATGAACCTGTACTACTAATCACATTATTTGGTCCGCATGGAGGATAAACAATTACACTAACAGATACACATGTAGTAGTATTACATTCACCCTCTGCTCTTACAAAATAGGTGCGTGTAGATGATGGAGCAATTGTGATACTGCTTCCAGTACCAACAAGTGAATCACCACATGCACCACTATACCAAACCCAACTTGCTCCAGTTCCTAATGAACCACCATTTACTGATAATGTTACAGTACCTCCAATAGTAATAGCTGATGCCGATGCAGAAGCTGAAGTTGCAGAAACGCTTTCAGATTTAATAGTTAAGTTCAATGTATAATCCTGACAATTTTCATTATAGTAATAAGTGCCACTTTGCGTATATACATTATTGTTAGTAGACCAAGTGTAAGTACCACAAACTTGTGCATTAGTAATAATAGCAGGAGCTGGACTACCTGTAACATCCCACTGACATGTTGTTGAATTAAATGATGCAGACTCATAGCAAGCTAACGTAGGTTGTTCAGGTTGAGATCCTGACACCTCCCAAGTACAAGTTGTGCTATTCCAATTTGCTGTTTCATAACAAGCTAACGAAGGCAACGCAGGTAACGCAGGAGCAGCATTAATTACTGCAGTATATGATGATGAACATCCAATGCTATCTGTCACACTATAAGTATAACTTCCCGCAGTTAAATCAGTAGTAGCAGGATTGTTTCCACTATAGGTTAATGGACCAGTCCCTCCTGATTCATTAATATCTACACTGCCTGTGTTTCCATAACATTGTATTTGATTAACGGTAGCATTAAATACAGGAGCAGGATTAATTAAAACTGGAATATTCGCTCTCATTGTACTAATACAACTAGCCGAAGGACCTTCCGCAACCTGATAAATAAAATTACCATCATTCAACGTAGATGGTACAAGCAATGGCTGAGCAATGTTACTTCCAGGAGCGAAATAATACAACTGGTATGAAGGATTGCTCGGTGTTGCTACTAACGGCAACGCCTGTGCGCCCTGACAATATGCAATATCAGTTGTAGTAATTGTAGGCACCGTATTTACAATTGTATTAATAATAGAAAGAGAGAAAGAAAGCACGCAATTAGATTGCAATACGGCTCTGTATAATACTGGACCTGATAAAACAGGGAAAGGATTTGAAACAGTATATTCAACTGTTAATGTAGAATCAAAAAAACGTGTACCTGCAGGATAATATCCTAAGATATCTGTGACAGGAATTGGATTAGTACGATTACAGAAATAAAAATCACGAATACTGTCACCAGCTGTACAATTTGCCGTTACCCAGTTATATGAATCAATATTAATATTAAATGGACCAAGAAGAGGCTCTGTAACACAATTTCCAGTCTGCGAATAACCTACATAAAAAGGTTGTTGATCAACTTCAATTCCTGTGTTAGCACCAGTGCCGGAAATAGCACCATTAATTTCTACTCCTGGTACAGCACAATTATAGTTTTGATATAATGCGCAATCTTCCGTTACTTTTAATGTAAATACTACCTCTCCTAATACTTGATTCGGAGATGTTGGAACAGGCAATGTACCGAAGTCCCAGATTAACGTACCATTTGCACCAGCATTCGCATCAACATATGGTTGCGAAGTAGATGTAGCTGGCGCATATACATTAGTAGTACTACCAAGATAGGTAATTGCAGCATATGGCAATGGAACTTCGATGCGAGCATTATTTACAGGCTCATTACCTTTATTTCTGATTTGTACTTTGTATTGTATTTCATCTCCTGGATTAACGGTAATATTATTCGTTGAAGATGGTGTTCCATTCACATTTAACAAAGAAAGAAATCCTTCAACAAGTGGCTCGTATGCATCGACAGCCATACAGATTGAATAGATGATATATGTATCTTGTGTTGAACTATATCGGAAAGTTGTTGATGTTTGTCCATTATTAATAACCTCATTATTTAAATTTGGAATAGAAAACATACTAATATCCATTCCTGTATTATTTTCAAGATTAGGAGTTCGTGCATTTCCATCAGTGTAAATTGAACTATTAAAGAAATTAGTTTGTGAATTACCAGCGTGATTTAACACTAACCAATTAGCTGAATTCTGCTTTTGAATTTGAAATTGATCTCCGCTAATACCTACATCACCTTCCCCTGCCATTAAACCTAGTTTAGCATTTACAGCACCATTTAAAACGGTATTAAAACCGCTAACTGGTAAATCCCATTGTGCAGTTCCTCCAACAACATATGCATATCCATCAAATACTGTAATATCACGCTTGTTCATTAACGAGTTTTCATAAACAACAACAAGCCCCCAACCACCATAATAACCTGTAGGTCCACCATTACCTTCTGTTAAGGCAATGTCTGCTAACCAATATTGCCCAAGTCCACATTGTTGCACTTGCGAAGTAACTTCAGTAAAACCTACATACATATCATTATCACCTGGATAATAAATGTCGTTAGCCGTAGCAGTGTATGTTGTATAATTATTCTGATTTGGCCCTTTAAAACGAACAGTACGTTTTTCTAATTCAGTGGGAGTACCATCTGTTCTTGCAGACCAATATAATCCTGCAAAAACAACATGACTACAACCAGGATTCGCTTGATTCTCCTGTGAGAAATTTAACGTAGCAGAAGAAGAGTTATTTGTTGACGCATCATTATCTGCATCAACTTTAATCATGATATTATTACTGTTAATATCAGTTGGAGTATAATTCTGAAGAGTTAAATTAGTATTTCCAATCATCGTAAAATCTCCATTAATACTATAGATAGTACGTGTTGGAGAAAATGATGATGTACGCTGCGTAAATGATTTTCTCACTTGAGAAAACCCGCTTAAACAAAAAGTTAAAAACAATAAACTTACTATTAAAGCCTTTGGTGTAGTTGATTTATAAAATTTATTTTTCATATTTTCTTTTAAAATTATTCTGGAATTGAAACACTATAACATGGCGTAGCATTAGAAGGAACATTAAGCAACAAAGCATTAAACTGTGCAGTTGTTGCATTAACAGAACTCAAAATATAAACACAACTTAGCTGAGAAAGTACTGATGCACTACTCATATCAATAACCTGCGAGAAATCACTTAAAGAATTAGCTCTGATTTTAATCACTTTAACATTTGACAATGCAGGATCACTGAAATTAACAGAATTAAAATCATTGATTTTAAAATCCAATACAGTAGCACTTCCATTTCCATAAACATGCAATCCCGTTGAATTAACAACAGCTGTTGGTTGAGCACCATTAATTAGTCCGTTGATTGTTTGTTGATCTGTTGCGGATAAACCACTTACAAAACTTTGATAAGTAGATACCTTTTGAGCATGGGCAGATATACTACCCATCGTTAAGACTGCAATAAAAATCGCCAGTCTGAACATTTTGATTTTTGGTTTTTTCATTTGGTTTTTATGGTTTTTTAAGGTTTGATTAATTTCTATTAAAGCATTTACTTTTCCAAAACGACTCTTCTTAATTCAGTTCCATTATCAGTAGAGAATCGAATCATATAAACTCCACTACTTAAATGTGACATATCTAATATTTTGTTGTCCGAAGAGCTTAAAACTATTTTACCCATTATATCAATTACTTCTATGTTATTTAGCAATTGATTCGATTCAATATTTACTATTCCACTTGTTGGATTTGGATAAATATTAATTATTGCACCAGCTCCACCATCAACACGCGGACAATTTGTTGTAATAACTGATAATACTCGAACATTAGAAACACCACAAGTGTTAGCGGATGCTATTAGACGTTGTGGACAGAATGTTTTTAAAACTCATAAAGAAGAAAGTGTGATCGCATGAAGATTGGACTAAGTTATATCAAACTTTCCGTAATGCGGATTTTCAAAGCTATGACTACGAGACCCTACGCAAAAGTTTCGTAGACTATCTACGATTATATTACCCTGAGACGTTCAATGACTATGTTGAATCTAGTGAATATGTAGCATTGCTAGATGTTATCGCTTTTATGGGACAAGCTATTGCTTTCCGTGATGACTTGAATGCAAGAGAAAACTTCATTGATAC
>JBDKGQ010000089.1:0-5597 GCA_039798145.1 Bacteroidota bacterium | reverse complement strand
ATTATATTTGATTCATTATGAAAAAATCAACCTTTAAAACTGCGCTTATTGCCCTTTTTCTACTTAGCATCACAGCAAAATTAAATGCGCAAAATATTATTCGATTAGACAATTCTGAGGTCGAAAAAATCAGGATTTATCAGAACGGGGCCTTTGTAAATCGGACAGTTAAAACCAGTCTTAATCCTGGATTAAACCAAGTGGTTTTTGATGGCTTGTCACCTTACATTAACCCGAATAGCGTTACCGTAAAAGGCATGGGAGATGCAACCATAATTGGAGTTACTTACCAACAGAATTATTTAAAGGATCAGAAAAAATCGCCTGAGATTACCAAACTGGAAACGGAAAGAGATTCCTTGAATAATAAGCTGCGCTATATCCAAAATAAAACAGCTTCTACAAACGAAGGTATAACAGTACTGCAATCAAACAAATCAATTGGAGGAACTAATGGCGTTGTTGCGAATGATTTAATTGCCATTGTCGATTACTATGTAAAAAAGATTAACGCGCTTAAAGATGATTTGATTGACTTAAACTTAAAAGAATTAAAAGTGCAAGATCAAATCAATAAAATCAATCAGCAATTAGCAGTAATAACCACCAAGCAAAATCAGCCTGAAGGTAATATCGTTGTAACGGTTGATGCGAAAACAAAATCGGTTGCAACTTTTGATTTCTCTTATTTGATTGCCAGCAATGTTAGCTGGGCTCCTATTTACGATGTACGAGTTAAAAATGTCAACACCCCTATTGAATTTATTTTAAAAGCCAAGGTTTATCAAAGTACTGGTGAAGACTGGAACGATGTAAGCCTTTCACTTAATACTGGTAATCCAACTGATGGTGCAGAGAAACCTGTTTTATATCCCTGGTATTTAAATTTCCAACAATATAATTACAAATTAAAGTCTCAAAGCCGTATGGATGCAGCACCTTCAATGATGATTCAGGGTGAAAGCAATGCACAAATGGCCGATGCAAAAATGGAATGGGCAAATACAGTGATGGTGGAGAACCAACTTAGCAACCAGTATGCAATTCAAAATAAATACACGCTAAAGAGTGGAAATCTGGAAACACAAATTGAGATTAATCGCACCAATGCCAATGCATATTATGAATATGCCTGCGCACCAAAATTAAATACCGATGCCTTTTTAATGGGACATATTCCGAACTGGGAAAATTTAAATTTATTAAATGCAGAAGGAACCGTTTACTTTGATGGTGCTTATGTGGGAATCTGTGCAATTCAAAATACAACTGTGAATGATACGATGCATATTTCACTTGGAAAAGATGAGCGCATTGCGGTTAAACGCACAAAAACGAATGAGGTCAATGGCAGTAATTTGTTGGGCTCAATGAAAGAGAAGAAGTGCTTATACGATATCGTTGTTAAGAACACTAAAAAAGAAGCGGTAACTGTAACAATTGAAGAACAACTTCCGATTAGTCAAGAAAAAGAAATTACAGTAAATGCGCTTGAATTATCAGGAGGTGAATTAAATGCTACTACTGGATTAGTCACCTGGAAAATTAGTCTTCAACCTGGAGAAAGTATCACCAAGAAGTTTAATTTCTCTGTGAAATATCCGAAGGACAAAGTTGTAAACGGACTTTAGTTTAATAGCTTTTTATAAATAGCAATAAAACGAGGAATGGTAGCACTTCGATAAGCAAACGAAGACACCCATTCCTTGTTTTGCTTTATACAACTTTCTTGATTGATAGCAAGTGCCTCTTCAAAAGGATTGATATTCGACTTTCTGATAATGCCATTCACTCCATCTTTCAACCATGAATGCGTAACTGCTATATCCGAACAAACAGGAATACATTCTGCACTTAATGCTTCTAAAACACTAACGGACATTCCATCACTTTCAGGAATACTCACATAAATTTTTGCTCGCGAATACCATTGCGCATTTTGTTCAGCATTTAACCATCCAACAAATTCAACAGCTTCCTCTACTCCACTTTTTGCTACAAGTGCTTTCAGATTTTCCGTTTGATCACCTGTACCACCTATTACTAATTTCCAATCACGATGTTGTTGATAGAACGCTGCGAAATCAACAATTACTTGATCGATATTATACAATCGACTGTGCAATCGATTGGAGAAAATTAAATTGTCTTTTGACTCTTTCGAAGTAACAGGATCGATTCCGTATTGAATGGAATGGATTTCTTTTTTGAATGGAGCAGTTAAACTATTAATGGCATCAATCATACTGTCAGCATCTGCTGTTATCACCGCTGCATTTTTAAGTACCGATTGCACTAATAATTTATTCATCCAACTTTTACTCGGAACTAATAACACATCGCTACCCCACGCAGTAACAACAACCGGAATATTCAATTTACGACAAGCTCTTGAAACAAAAACTGCCATTCTGTTTACCTGATGGATGTGAACTAATTCAGGCTTTGACTTTTTTAAGTAGGATTTCAATTGCTGGTAGTTTGAAATCCAGCTTAAAGGATTTGTACTTCGAAAAGAAATTACCTGCGTTTCAAAACTTCCAATATTCTCTTCCGCTAAAAAAGAACAGTTGACACCATGCCCAATCATCGCTTTTGAAAAAAGCGTAACATGAATTGAATTAGGTCCGACTTGTAGTACGTTCATATTATAGCGAATCGATTAATTGATTTAGTTTTTCAACTTGATATTTACGATGTAATTGCTCGATTTTAGCTCTATTACAATTTAAAATTGTTTTCGTATTCCAATCTTGATAAGCAGCGTAAATAGCTGTTTCAATTTCATTGACATTATCGAAATCAGCCACATATCCAGCGTGACATTCTTTAATTAAATCGGCTGCTACATCATTCGCATCTACAACAGCAATGATTGGTTTACATGCTGCAAGGTAATCAAATAATTTTCCTGAATAAACACCAGGTCGGTTCATCTTGGCAAGTACTAATAAGTTTGCATCTGCTAATTGCTGATAACGACAAGCCTCTTGATACGTGCATTGTCCGACAAACTCAACAGTTAAATGATGATGATCAGGAATATCAAAATTCTGAGGTGTACCGATAAATTGAATATGTACTTTTCTTGAATGAGCATCAAAATTTAAAAAATGAATTAATGCCTCAAAAAAATGAGTTGGTTTTTGAGCACCGTAAAAAGTACCCGCATAAACGATGGTAAATATCTTATTGAAATTATAATCACTCGTTGCAGGTAAATCTAAATGATGTCCGTTTTTAATTTCATGCACCTGCACATTCGGACAAAGTCGCTGAAAGTCGGCAACAATAGGCATACTAACGGTTGTGAGTATACTTGCTCGTTGATTGATATATTCTTCAACTGAACGATTCAACACTTTAGCTGATTCATTCACATGAGGATTTAAAGACAATTCATCACGACAGTCAGCAATCCATTTTACTGATTGATGATTTTTTAAGAATGGAAATGCAGCGAGATGTGCTTCTATAGGAGCTGATGATGTTAGAATAATATCAATTGGTTGTTGCTTATTTAACAATTCCAATTGCTGATCAACCTGCTTCATCCAACTAGACAATGGGAATTTAGTAACTGAACGAACCAGATAATTCCAGAGTACTTTAGCAATATGAATGAACCGCGAGTGGCCTTTATTGAATTCAGCGAGTTTTAAAAATGATTTATTGGCTATGCGATAAACAGTGGAATCATTTACCACTTCCAACGATAAAGAACTTGCTTCCTTTTTTAATGTAATCACAGAAACATCCAACTTGTTTTTATCGAGATATTTCACAAAAGCATCCATACGATTCACCGCAACTCCGTTTGTTGGAGGAAACCAGGTAGTAACAAGAACCAGATGTTTCTTCTTCATTGTTGCTTGCTTATCGTTGTTTGTCAAATTTAGTAATCAATTGAAAATACCAGGATGAAAGCACCATGTAAAAGACACTCATTCCGATAGAATAAACCAACAATGCATTTTTGAAATCAAATTTATAGATTGAAGCAACAAAGAGTACTCCTAACCCTAAGGCATATCCGACAATACTGAATGCATAGGCTGTTTTTTGTTGCTTCATTAACACAGGTGTGGTCGACACACAAGAGCAAATAAAATTCGTTACCAATACAGGCACAAAATAAACAGTAATTGTCCCTGCCTCCTTCCACTTCTCCCCTAAATACCAGGTAAACAAGTCCTCACCGAAGAAGAAAATCACAATAGCAAATGGCAACAACACCATTAACATCATTCTGATTGTTCTTAGATAAATACTTTTGATGGATCGACTCTGATGCATCAAACTACTCGCTTCGCTGTAAAACAACTGCGATAATGATCCGCTAATTAATATCAACGGTGCTTTCAAATAGCGATTCGTTAAAGCAAATAAACCTAATGCAGTTACGCCATATTGGTGACTAATAATTCCGAATAATAAAAATTGCGTTGCTAAAATATCCGTAAAGGCATGTAAAGAATTAACCATTGGAAAATCCTTGTGATGAATGGCCATTTCTTTTAACTCTGCCTGACTAACTCCTTTTCGCAACATTGATTTAAGCATCGGCATACCTAAAATCAAAACAGGAAGGATAGCACCAGCAATCCATGCTATCAACATTCCTTTCACACCGAAACCAATATATCCGAAGAAAGCATAACCCGCATTTTGAAAAAAGGATTGAATAATTCGCGAAGCAGACAATGACGAATATTTACCTTGGTGCAAAAGCCATTGGGTCAATAAATTCAATAAGCCTAAACCAGCAATTGCCAAAGGCAAGAATCGTAAATGAAAGGCTATTTCTTCTGAATTAAAAAAATGAACTAACCAATCTGGATAAATACTGAAGAAGCTCGAGAGCAAAATAAATCCCCCTAAAATCCACGCACAAAGTTTTAACAATATCTGTAATCGTTCTTCACTCTTCTCCAACACAACTGCAATTTCAAATCGGCCCATTGCAACAATACCAATGAGCGAAACTACGGTCAGGAAGTTTTCTTGAACTGCGATATCAGCAGGGGAATAGATTCGAGCAATAAAAGGAGCAAATACAAAAGGCAACAACTGTCCTATCAGGTTACCTGAAAATAACTGAGTAAAATTCTTCAGGTAAGTTTTATGCTCTGTGGGATTCATCGTTGATTAGATTGGCTAAATTAATACACTTCGACCAACTTTCATAAACCCTTATAAAATGCAAACGCGGCCCAAGAAGACCGCGAATGCTCAATCAAACCATAAAAACACATCTTTAACGCTCCATAAAAACACATCTTTAACGCTTAACCTCTAAGGTCTTGCGAATATTTTCTGATCCTGAACGGATATTGTAGTAGTATAAACCATCTTCCAGATTTTTGGCGCTTACCTCAAATTGATAGATAACTCCTTCCTCTGTATTATCATCAAATATTTGTGATACCAGCTTACCGCGGCTATCAAACAATTCGATTTGAAGGTGATCTACTTTATCGGATTTAATATAAAGCATAGAAGATTCTGAACATGGATTCGGATAAGTAATAGGAAATTGTCCCGGAGTACTTACCTTGGTAATAGAAGACAATACAAAAGGTATATTATCTGCTTTT
>JBDKGQ010000088.1:0-5364 GCA_039798145.1 Bacteroidota bacterium | reverse complement strand
TAGAAACAGGAATTTATCAAGGACCAGAATATTTTTCGAAAGATTAATAAAATCGAAAATTGACATAATAAAAAAAGGGCGCTCTTCGAATCTAGAAGGGCGCCCTTTTTTAGTTTACAGGAACAATTATTTATCGTTTACCTTCATCTTTTTAAATGTATCGTCTTTCAAACACTCAAGTGCTTTTACCATAAATACATTGATATCGTTAATGATTACATAGTAAGCGTTAGTGTCCCAAAGATCACGAGCAATAAGTGCTTTTAGCTGCGTAGTGATTAATTTCTCAGATGTTTTTATTCCTGCATTATCACGTTTAATATTTTTCTTTTCAGCATAAGCAATAAACTCTTCTAAAAAGTCTTTTGTGATTTTGAAATCATTTTTAAATGCATAAACATCTTTGTATTTGCTTAATAACATTGCACGATTTGCATCAACATAGTTTAAAGTAAATTCATTTAATGTTCCGTTTCTTCTTAGTTCATCATAGTACTTACTACTCATGCTTGTATCTAATCCAACAAATACATCAGGCATAATTCCACCGCCTCCATAAACTTCTCTTCCGCCCATCGTTTTGCATTTTAATGAATCAATGAATTTAATACTATCTGCATGGTATAACTCTCCATGCTGATAACGCATACTAATATCCATATCATAATTCTCGTCGCCTGGCTCATAATGCTTTTGAATACATCTTCCCGAAGGAGTATAATAACGTGCAATTGTCAAGCGCACTGCAGAGCCATCAGGTAATGGAAAAGGTTTTTGCACTAATCCTTTAGCAAAGGTTCTTCTTCCTACAATTAAAGCACGATCCCAATCTTGTAAAGCACCAGAAACAATCTCACTTGCTGATGCAGATGATTCATTTACTAATACAACCACTTTTCCTTTTTCAAATCCACCAACAGAAGTTGAATAATTATCTTGACGTGGATTGTTTCTTCCAATTGTATAAACTACCTCTTTACCATTACTTAAAAACTCATCAGCTAATTCAATAGCTCTATTCAGATAGCCACCACCGTTATCCGATAAATCCATAATCAGACTTTCAACATGTTGCGCTTTTAACTTCTCTAATGCTTGTTTAAACTCTTCTACTGTACTATCAGCAAAGCGACTAATCTTGATATATCCCACTGTAGGAGTAACCATATAGGCAGCGTCTACGCTGTACAATGGAATTTTATCTCTTGTAATGGTAAACGGAATCAATTCATTGTTTCCTCTTCTGAAAATATCCACCTTTACCTTTGTTCCTTTATTCCCTCTTAGTTTTTTAAGAACGTCGTTGTTTTTAATTCCAATATTCGCAACACTGTTACCATCAATTTTTACAATTCTATCTCCAGCACGCAGACCTAATTTTTCAGATGGACCACCAGAGATTGTTTGTGTAATCATAATAGTATCTTCCATAATGCTGAACTGCACACCAATACCTTCAAAATTTCCGACAAGAGGCTCGTTCACTTCTTTTAATTCTTCTGCAGGAATGTATACAGAGTGCGGATCTAATTCTTTTAATAAATTTCTGATCGCATCATCAGATATTTTTTTCTCATCGATACTGTCAACGTAAGCATAGTTAATCATGCTCATTAAAGCATCTAATTTTTCGGCGGTAGGACTAATCTGTGCAATTGATTTTCCGAAGGAAAGGGTAAAGACAACTGCGGTAATAAGGACTTTAAAGTAAAAGCGAGACTTGTTAATCATGTGAATTGGTTTGAATATGCGAAGTTTAAAAATTAATTAATCGGATTATTTATTGTCAGAATCATTGCTAACAATCTTATTAACGAGCAAATCTCTAAAATAGTTCGTGACAAAATAAATTATTGATGACAAAACTGCTTTAATTAACGCAATTATAACTGTATTTTTGAAGTCAAATTGTCACCTATTTCTGATGGCATTTTGTTTGCCAACGGCGCGCGCCAAAAAAAATCAAATTATGACTACAGGAAAAATAAATGTTCAAACGGAAAACATCTTTCCGATTATTAAGAAATTTCTTTACAGCGATCACGAAATTTTTCTTCGTGAATTAGTAGCTAACGCTGTAGATGCTACAGGAAAAATTAAAACACTGACTTCAATCGGAGAAAACAAAACGGAACTAGGCGAATTGTCGGTAGAGGTAATTATCGATAAAGACAACAAAACGCTCACCATCAGAGACCGTGGTTTAGGAATGACCGCTGAAGAGGTAGAAAAGTACATCAATCAAATTGCATTTTCGGGAGCAGAAGAGTTCGTAAATAAATATAAAGATCAGACAGAAGGAAACTTAATTGGAAAGTTCGGATTAGGATTCTATTCAGGTTTTATGGTGTCAGATAAAGTGGAGATTTATTCTCGTTCTTTTAAAGCGCAGGAAAATGAGGCTATCCGTTGGACATGCGACGGTAGTCCTGATTACACCATGACCAGCGACACAAAAGCAGATCGTGGAACAGATATTATCCTCCACATCAATGAAGACTCTTTAGAGTTTTTAGAGGAAGCAAGAATTAAAACAATGCTTGACAAATATTGTCGCTTTTTACCTACTGCAATAAAGTTCAAGGATGAGCAAATCAATAACCCTACTCCTGCTTGGGTTAAAAAGCCGAGTGAATTGCAACACGAAGATTATTTAGCTTTTTATAAAGAGCTTTATCCAATGGCGGAAGATCCATTGTTTTATATTCATTTGAATGTAGATTTCCCTTTTAATCTTACTGGAATTCTCTACTTCCCTAAACTGAAAAAGAACTTAGAAGTTCAGAAGAATAAAATCCAGTTGTATTGCCGTCAGGTATTCGTAACAGATTCTGTAGAAGGAATTGTTCCTGAATTTTTAACGCTTTTACATGGAGTAATTGATTCACCAGATATTCCTCTAAATGTGAGCCGTTCTTATTTGCAAAGCGATTCGAATGTAAAGAAAATCAGTAATCATATTCTGAAAAAAGTATCGGATAAGCTCGAAGAATTATTCAAAGAAAACAGAACTGATTTCGAAGCAAAGTGGGATGATATCGGAGTGTTTATAAAATACGGAATGCTAAGCGAAGAGAAGTTCTATGATCGTGCAAAATCTTTCTGCTTACTAAAAAATACAGATGCTAAATACTTCACGTTTGATGAGTATAAATCGGCGGTAGAACCTAATCAGACAGATAAAGACAACAAACTGGTTTATACATATACTTCTAATCTTGAAGAGCAATATGCTTTTGTAGAAGCTGCTAAAAACAAGGGATATGATGTGTTACAAATGGATGGTGTAATTGATAGCCATTTCGTTAATTTTTTAGAGTATAAACTGGAAAACACTTCGTTCGTTCGTGTGGATGCTGATACGGCAGATAATCTGATTAAAAAAGAAGATAAGCGCCCGATTTTAATTTCTGAAGAAGAGCAAAATGCAATAAAGGAATTAACCGAAAAAGCAGTTGAAAAAGAAAAGTATTTTGTTCAGCTTGAAGGACTTTCTGAATCAGATGCTCCAGCTTTAATTACACGACCTGAATTCATGCGTCGTATGAAAGAGATGGCAGCAACAGGAGGTGGTTATGAGTTTATGGGTAGTATGGGCGAGCAGTTTAATCTGATAATGAATGCTAACCACCCTTTAATGAAAAAGGTGTTAAATGCCTCTTCTGATGAGGAAAAACAAAAAATGATTCGTCAAGCTGTTGACCTTGCAATGCTTTCTCAGGGATTGTTAAAAGGAGAAGCCTTAAGCGGATTTATTCGTCGTTCGGTAGAACTTATTTAAGCAATAAAATTTATTCACAAATCAGCCTTGGTGTAAAAACACCGAGGCTTTTTTGTATCTTTGATGTAGAAAATAATTAAAATCAATATAACTATGAGTTACGAAGTAAATTGCAAATTAATGGAAGTGCAATCAGAACAATCTGGCGAAGGAAAAAATGGTCGTTGGGTAAAACAAACTTTTATCGGAGAGACGATGGATCAATATCCTAAAAAGATAGCATTCACAGCTTTCAACGAACAATTAATCAGTCAGCTAAAAGCAATGTCAATTGGATCAACTGTTAAAGTAAATTTCAGAGTTGAATCAAGAGAATATAATGGAAGATGGTATACAGATGTTAGAGCATTCGGATTAACATCTATGTCTGCTCCTGCATCTCAACCAATGTCGTCACAAGGTGATTCATTTGGAGAGCAAGTGTTAAACAACACAATGGAAGGACTTACTCAAACAGGTTCAGATGATTTACCATTTTAATTAGTAATCAAACCATAATTAATCCCGCAATCTGCGGGATTTTTTATTTATACGAATGATAAAAATATATTTGCAAAAAATCAGAAAATGAAAAAGATTCTTTTAGCCCTTACTTTATTATTTTGTTCTTTCTTTTCGAAAGCAGATGAAGGAATGTGGTTTCCACAATTATTGCAGCAATTAAATATTGCAGATATGCAAATGCGTGGATTAAAAATATCTGCAGAAGATATTTACAGTGTGAACAAGAGCAGTTTAAAAGACGCTATTGTTTTATTTGGCGGCGGATGTACGGGCGAAATAATTTCGAAGCAAGGATTATTGCTTACCAATCATCACTGTGGATTTGGTGAAATACAATCACACTCAACAGTAGAACATAATTATTTGAAAGATGGATTTTGGGCATCAACGTTAAAAGATGAATTGCCTTGTCCTGGACTAACAGTTTCTTTTGTAATAAGCATAACAGATGTTACAGCGCAGTTTAATGAAGTATTGAAAGATGGAATGAGTGAGCAAATGCGCAATGAAAAGATTAAAGAACTAGCAGCACAAATAGAAAAGAAAGCAATTGAAGGAACGCATTATGAAGCAAAGGTTCGTCAGTTTTTTTCTGGTAATGAATTTTATTTGATCACTACAGAAACGTTTAAAGATATTCGAATGGTGGGTGCGCCTCCTTCCTCTATTGGTAAGTTTGGTGGTGATACTGATAACTGGATGTGGCCTCGTCATACTGGCGACTTCTCACTGTTCCGCATATACGCAAATAAAGAAAATAAACCAGCGGAGTACAGTGAATCCAATGTGCCTTTTGTTCCTCGTGCATCACTATCGATAAATATTAGCGGTGTAAATGAAGGCGACTTCACAATGGTTTATGGTTTTCCAGGTAGAACACAAGAATACATTTCATCTTATCAAGAAGAAATGATTTTAAATACAACAAACCCAGAGCGTATTAAAGTTAGAACAGAAAAATTACGCATTATGGATGATGCTATGCGTAGCAGCGAAAAACTACATATTCAGTATGCGGCAAAGCAAAGTAGTGTAAGCAATGGCTGGAAAAAATGGCAAGGCGAATCAAAAGGATTAAC
>JBDKGQ010000087.1:0-5369 GCA_039798145.1 Bacteroidota bacterium | reverse complement strand
ATCGCAGTTGTTTATTGGCTGGCTATATACTAGCTTATTGGTATCACCATAAAGCTGTAAAGTTCCTGCTACATTGTAAGATGACCAAACATCATATTGCCCAGTTGTTGCAGTTGCAGGAATTGGATTAGCTAATGCTGTCCAACTTAAGTTTGCAGTTCCTAATGCTGGAGTAGCTGTTAAATAAATAGAACTTAATGTTTGAGAGTTAGAAGCGCTATTTATTTGTCCAGTACAACCAGACTGTGTAAGCATATAATAGCTATAAGATTGATTGTTCCCATTTGCCGTTATATCTAAGTAGGTTGTTGCTGCGATGTTAGAAACGGAATCTAACTTCGTAAATCCAGCACCGTTATCTCTCCAAATTTCAAACTCGTTAAAGTTTGCACTAGAACCAGTAGGAGGAATGAAACTTAGTTGAATTTGTCCATTTGGTTGTACACTTAAACAACGTAAATCAGGATTGTTAATCACATTACCTAAGTAAGTATAAAGATTCGTATCAATATTTGAAGTTGAAACGCAACCGCTATTGTCAACTAATTTAATTTGATGACGAAGTGTGGTGTCACAATTATTAATTGGCTGACTATATACTAACTTATTGGTATCACCATAAAGCTGTAGTGTTCCAGTAGCATTGTAAGATGACCAAACATCATATTGACCTGTAGTAGAAGAAGCTGGAATTGGTGTAGCTAATGCCGTCCAGTTTAAGTTAGCAGTTCCTAATGCAGGTGTTGCAGTTAAGTAAATAGAACTTAACGTTTGAGAGTTTGAAGCACTATTGATTTGACCCGTACAACCAGATTGCGAAAGCATGTAATAACTATACGATTGATTATTTCCATTAGCCGTAGCATCTAAATAAGTACTTGAAGCAAAGTTGGAAACTGAATCTAATTTCGTAAATCCTGCACCGTTATTTCTCCAAATTTCATACTCGTTGAAGTTTGTGTTTGAACCAGCAGGAGGAATAAAGCTTAATAAAATTTGACCATTCGTTTGAACGCTTACACATCTTAAATCAGGATTCGCAATGATATTCCCTGTATAAGTATATAGGTTAGTGTCAATATTTGAAGTTGAAATACAACCACTATTATCAACTAATTTTATTTGATGACGAAGTGTAGTGTCGCAATTATTAATTGGTTGAGTATATACTAACTTGTTCGTATCTCCATAAAGTTGTAATGTTCCTGTTGGATTGTACGATGACCAAATATCATATTGACCCGTTGTTGTTGTTGCAGGAATTGGATTAGCTAGTGGACTCCAACTTAAATTAGCAACTCCTAATGCAGGTGTCGCAATTAAATAAATAGAACTTAATGTCTGCGAATTTGCTGCACTATTTACTTGTCCTGTACAACCCGATTGCGATAATAAATAATAGCTATAAGATTGACTATTCCCATTAGCCGTAATATCTAGATAAGTGGTAGCAGCAAAGTTAGAAACAGAATCTAATTTCGTAAATCCAGCACCGTTATCTCTCCAGATTTCAAACTCATTAAAGTTTGCACTTGATCCAGCAGGAGGGATAAAGCTTAATAGGATTTGTCCGTTTGTTTGAACACTTACACACCTTAAATCAGGATTAGTAACAACATTTCCTAAATAAGTAAATACACCGTTAGCAGCAGAGGACACAGAAGTACATGGAGCATTGTCAGCTATCTCAATTGTGTATTCGTAAGGTACGTTGCAAGTGGTAATGTTATCGGTGTAATTAAGATTACTTGTTGTTCCAATTTGCGTATAAGCTCCAACACCTGTTGTTCTTCTTTTTACGATATATGTTCCACTTGAAGATGCTAATAAAGGATTGCTCATGGCATTCCAATTAAGAATCGCACTTCCTAATGTTGCGTTGCTTACTGATAAATAGATAGAGGCCAAGGTGTCTCCTGTACTTCCATTATCAGCCAAACCAGAACATCCCGAAAGGGTTTTTAAATAATAATATTTAGATCCTGCATTTGCGTTAGCACCTACATGTAACCACGATGTTGTAGCATAAGTGTTTACCGTACCAACCAATGTATAAGGTCCAGCCAAGGCTGAGGCCGAATAGATTTGATATTTAGAAAAGAAGTTGTCAGGATCAGAAGGTGCAACCCATGTCAGCTGTACGTCACCGTTAGGCTGAACTGCTAAACAGCGAAGTTCTGGATTGTCAAGAATATCACCTACAGAGGTGAACTGCGCAGCAGAATCCGACGATGTCGAAATACATCCAGAAGCATCTGCAATTTCAACTTTGTATTGAATAGTTGTATCACATAATGTGATTGTATCTCTAAATGTTAAAGCCGCAGTTGTTCCTCGTAAAACCCAAGGTAAGCTTGGTACAACTCTTCGATAAACTTTATATTGTCCACTGCTTGTAGCCGGTAATGGAACACGCAATGCGTTCCATGATAAATCAGCAAATCCAACAGTAGCATTATTAAGGTTTAATTTAATTGAGCTTAACGTATCTGTCGTAGTAGGAGAGTCAAATGTTGTTGTTATATTACAACCTGCCTTTGTAGTGATGTAGTAATAATGAGGTTGTGCATTTCCTTGAGCACCCACATGAGTAAAGGTGTTTGATGCATAGTTGGTGACGGTTCCGATTTGAGTATACGGACCAGCCTTAGTCAATGAATGATAAATCTTGTATGATTCAAATGCTCCAGCAGTATCCGGTGTTCCTACCCAACTTAATTGAATATCTTCATTTGGTAAAACACTTACACATCTTAATGACGGAGGATTAATTGTTGGAGCTGCAGCTGTTAATCGCGCTCCATTAATATTCGATCTCGAATCACAATTTCTTAAATCATTGTGAAGTCGGATATAGTAATTAATTGAATCGTTACAAACAGTTATAGGATCTAAATAAGAAGTATTGGATGTTGAGTCAATCAAGTTGAAATTTCCTGAACCTGCTGGCTGTTCCTTGTAAACATAATATTTAGGGTGTGATCCTATAGGATTAGAAGGAGTTCGCAGAGGATTCCAAGTTAAGCTCGCATTTGTTCCGACTTGAGAAACCTGCAAATACATCGTTGATAGTGTATCTGTTTCTGGTCTTGGTAATAGATCACAGCCTGACTTTGTTTCAAGATAATATCTTACAGAACCTGTATTCGCATTCACATTGTTATCGGTCCAAGTTAAATGAGTTACAACACTATCACTATCGACTAACGCAAACGGACCTGCTCCAATAGCGCGGTAGATGTAATGACGTCTGAAATATTTAACTGTATCCTGTAATCCTGTATCAAGTGGAATATCCCACGAGAGCGTTACTTTTCCACTTGGCTGAACATCGGCACAATACAATGTAGATGCTTTCATTTCAGGTGGAGCAAGTACGACAATGGAGAGCGTAAAGAAGTTTACCGCTGGTGAAGGACAGAAACTATCGAATGCCTTTACTACGAAATTATAAGTATTGGAAAGCCGGACACAACCAACTGTTTTTGCTAGATGGTTGCAATCAGTTATCCAATTAAAATTAATGGTGTTATTAAATAATCCAAACCCGGTGGGGACGGTTGTTCCAACTCCCAAAACGTTGGTTAGATAGGCACATGGCGGAAATGGACACCTGCCTGTATTGGCGGCCTCGGAGGTGTCTACCTGTATACCTGTTACATCAAATGAAACGCTTTGAGGCGATGTAGCGGCAGAGTTTCCTACGAACTCGAAATCGGTTGCTTGAATAGTGGTATAAACAGTATCTCCTGCATAAACCGTATCCACATATTGGTTGAGGCCTCCTTGTTGGAACCCATAGGTAAAGATGATGGTAGTATCAACATCAGGTGGTGTATTCAAGCCTGTTGTTCCATTTGTATAAGCAACTGTTCTGTTAGCAATAAGGGTAATCTGAATTTCACGATATACTTCGGCAATTTTGATTCCGCATCGATAAGCAGAAACTTTTGTTACAGTAACGAAAGAACCAGTATTGAAGGATAAGAAAGATACGATTCCAGAATTTGGATCAAGAACCGCCGCCTGATTATTTGCATTTTGAGGAGGCGTTGGACTAGGCAAAGGATTGTTGTAGGAATAACCTGCTGCAAACGGATAATTTGTTCCTGGGTAATTTGTTCCATCTAATGGACGGCCCCATTCGTAGTACAATGAATCACTTTCTTCATCCACTGCGTTGGACGAGTAGGTAGTAATATTGCCCACCATCGTTGCTAACTGAGGACGCTCAGCGAAACGAGGTGATGAATCATAACAAGGGTTTGTATTTGTTGCGTTATATGGAAACATTAACGCTCTCAAGGTAAAGTTTCCACCGCCACTAGCTCCAAGATTTGTTACTCCTGTATTTCGACAACAATCGTTATAGTAAAAATACCATCCAGTTGCAGGTGGTGTTCCATTGATTGTAATCCAGCCGGATTCGTAAATACATTCCAATACAGCATTAAGCTGTCCGCCAGGATTCACACAAGTAGGACAAGGAATAGTTTGTCCTGCAGTACCTACCGGAGAAAGGTCCAATGCCGAAACTTGCGCACAGTTAATTCCAGCTCCCCAACCTGGTGCATTTGTTAACAAGTTCACAGCTCCAGGAGCAGGAATACCATTACAATCTCTGTAGAGTTTTACAGTAAATTTAAATCTGCCACTATTTGCTCCTGATTTTTTACAAACCCATGTAACTTCACCCCCCATTAAGTGAGAGCCATACGAGTCAACTATGCCAATGCATAGCAGGAGTAACAGAATACTCAATAATTTTTTCATAGTAAATTTGGTACTATTGGTTTTGGTCAATTGCGTGTAGCCAAATTTACGGAATCAAGAATTAAAAAACAAATGAATTAAGGACCTACAACTACCTCACTAAATGAGGCTTTTTCGAAGTGTTTTTTAGCGCAATTGCGGATCTCTTCAGACGTTATACTTTTTAATCGACTAATGTAGTTCAGATAGTGTTCTGTTGTTAAGTTGTTCAAATGTAGTGTTTTGTGTCTGTCTGATAGCGCAAAAACACCGTCAATGCTACGTTGGAAACTTCCAAACAGATAGTTTTTTACCAGCGTTAATTCCTCTTCAGGAACAAGTTCGTGTTGTAGTCGCTCAACCTCAAAATAAATCTCTTTCAATGCATCATTCACCACATTTGCCCCAACTTCAGTGGTTATGAAAAAATAGCCATCGTTGATATCAGTCGCTAATCCTGATCCAATTCCATATGTAAATCCTTTATCTTCTCTGATATTCGACATCAGTCGCGATCCAAAGTAACCTCCCAAAATGGTATTCAAAATGGTGAAATCAAAATAATCTTCATGTTTACGATTAAACATTTTTTTACCAATTCTGATAGCCGCCTGGAT
>JBDKGQ010000086.1:0-5371 GCA_039798145.1 Bacteroidota bacterium | reverse complement strand
AGAAGCTTCTTCAAGTGTCGGTTTGTTAGGCTGTAAAAATAGTCATATTTCGCTCTTATAACCAAATAGTGCGGGCCAAGCGACATTCATTAAAAATTATATCTTTGCTCAAAATAAAAATAATGGCTGTTTCACTTGTTACCGGAGGGGCTGGATTTATTGGAGCCCATGTTACCAACGAATTAATTTCAATGGGACATACTGTTGTTGTGCTAGATGATTTAAGTGGTGGATTTATCGATAATGTAAATCCTAACGCTGTTTTTGTAGAGGGGTCTGTTACCGACCATCAGTTACTTCAAGATTTATTTAATCAATATAAGTTTGATTATGTGTATCATTTAGCAGCATATGCAGCTGAAGGATTAAGTCATTTTATCAAACGTTTTAATTACAACAATAACTTAATTGGTAGTATAAACTTAATCAATGAAGCAGTGAAGCATAAGATAAAATGCTTTGTTTTCACCTCTTCAATTGCAGTGTATGGTAAAGGACAATTGCCAATGAAGGAATCGACAGTTCCAATGCCTGAAGATCCTTACGGCGTTTCTAAGTTTGCTGTTGAATTAGATCTTCAATGTACGCATGAAATGTTCGGTTTAAACTATGTGATTTTCCGTCCGCATAATGTGTATGGAGAATACCAAAATTTAGGTGATAAATACCGTAATGTTGTTGGTATTTTCATGAATCAATTAATGCAAGGGTTGCCGCTTACAATTTTTGGAGATGGTTCTCAAACTCGTGCGTTTAGTTACATTGGTGATGTGGCTCCATACATTGCAAAATGCGTGGATGTGCCTGCTGCTTATAACCAGGTTTTTAATATTGGAGCAGACAAAGAGTTTACAGTAAATGAACTTGCTACGACAGTGTCTGAGGTGATGGGATTGAAATCTGATATTCGATATTTAGATGCTCGTAACGAAGTGCAACATGCATATGCTGATCATGAAAAAGCACATAAAGCATTTAACATTACTTCTAACTATTCTTTAAAAGATGGTTTAGCGAAAATGGCGGAGTGGGCAAAAACAGCGGGAAGTAGAAAAAGTCAGAAATTCGAGAATATCGAAATAACAGAAAAGCTTCCTAAAATCTGGTTAGAAGATTAATTAGTATCAAGTGAAAAAAGTACTTATCGTAACAGCCCATCGACTAAATCGCGCACCTAATCAGCGATTTCGTTTTGAGCAATATCTTGATTTCTTGAAATCAAACGGGTATGAATGTGAAGTGTCTTTTTTGTTGGATGAAAAGGCAGATGCTGTTTTTTATAAGCCTGGTCATTTGTTCAATAAGTTAATGATTTTATTAAAGTCTGTGCTTATTCGCTGGAAGGATGTACAACGTGCCAAACAATTTGATTTAATTTTTATTTGTCGCGAGGCATTTCTAACTGGTACTACATACTTCGAAAAGCAATTATCATCAGCAGGCGTGCCTGTAGTTTACGATTTTGATGATGCAATCTGGCATTTTGATGTTTCAGAAGCCAATAAAAAATTTGGATGGTTAAAGAATCCGGAGAAGACTTCTAAAATAATTGCAATGGCAGATTTGATTTTTGCAGGTAATCAGTATCTCGCAAATTATGCTTCGCAGTTTAATAAAAATGTAACCATCATTCCTACAACCATCGACTTAAACGACTATCAGCAGGTTCCTTTTAAAAATCCTGATGTTATTTGTATTGGTTGGTCGGGATCAATAACTACGATTCGTCATTTTGAAATGGCTGTTCCTTTCTTGAAAGTATTGAAGGCAAAGTATGGTGATAAAATTAAGATTAAGGTTATTGGTGATGCATCCTATCGTAACGATGAATTATCTATTGAAGGTATCGCTTGGAAGAAAGAAACGGAGTTAGCTGAATTATCAGAGATTGATATTGGAATTATGCCACTTCCTGATGATGAATGGGCAAAAGGTAAATGCGGGTTAAAAGGACTTCAATACATGGCGCTTGGAATGGCTACTATTATGTCGCCAGTAGGAGTTAACTCTGATATTATTCAGGATGGCGAGAATGGTATGCTTGCTACAGAAGTTGATGAGTGGGTGGAGAAGATAAGTGCACTGATTGACGATGCTGCTTTAAGAGAAAAATGTGCTGTTAACGGAAGAAAAACAGTAGAAGAAAAATACTCGGTTGAAGCTATCAAAACTGATTATGTGAAGCACTTTACTTCATTAACTTCAAAATAAAAATAAGTGAAGCTTCTTTTAAAAATAATTATTGTATTTCTACTTTGTGGAAGTGTCAAAACCTCATTTGCACAATTAAATATTGTAACCTCATCTCAGTACGATAGCATTGTAAAAGCATCTCCTAAGCTTCAACTATTACCTCTTAAAAGTGATTTTATTAAACAGAATATCAAGTACGCTACTTCCGATAACTTCACTCATGAAATAGTCTATGATACAGCTGCAATATTTTTGTCGCTCGATGCACATGCAGCTTTATTAAAAGTAATCGACTTCCTTAAACCCTATAATGTTGGTTTAATTATTTACGATGCGTATAGGCCTTACCGTTATACGGTTAAATTCTGGGATTTAATTCATGATGATCGCTATGTCGCAGACCCTAAAAAAGGATCTCGTCATAATCGCGGTTGTGCGGTTGATGTAGGTCTTTATGATTTGAAAACAGGTAAGCCTTTGGACATGCCCACAGCCTATGATGATTTTTCTGAAAAAGCAGCAGCTAATTCAAAAGATCGGACTAAACTCCAATCAAAGAACGTGGAGCTTCTGCAACAGGCAATGACATGCAATGGTTTTCAGCTTTTTGCGACGGAATGGTGGCATTTTGATTATTCAGGCTATCAGCAATATCCAATTTATGATATTTCTTTTCAGGAGCTCAGTAAATAGGGTGCATACCCTTAAATTTATTATTTTAGCGTCCTCATTTAACTATCAACTATGTCTACTGTAGCTACTGAATTAAAAAATACGGCATTGACCGAAACCCATAAAGCGCTAAATGCGAAAATGGTCCCTTTTGCAGGTTATTTAATGCCTGTTCAATACGAAGGAATTAACATTGAGCATGAAACAGTTCGCAAGGCAGTAGGTGTTTTTGATGTAAGTCATATGGGTGAGTTTATCCTGAAAGGGGAGGGTGCCCTCGACTTAATTCAGCGCGTTACAAGTAATGATGCTTCTAAGCTGACTCCAGGTAAAGCGCAATATTCTTGTATGCCAAATGCAGAAGGTGGTATTGTTGATGATCTTTTAGTTTATAAGCTAGAAGATAATAACTGGATGCTGGTAGTAAATGCAGGTAATATTGATAAAGATTGGAATTGGATCAGTCAGCATAACACCGATGGTGTTGAAATGCATAATATTTCTGATAGAACATCGCTTTTGGCTGTTCAGGGGCCTATGACATCTCAGGCGCTTCAATCGTTAACTTCTGTTGATTTAAACTCCATCCCATATTACAATTTTACTAAAGGTGAGTTTGCGGGTTGTCCGAATGTAATTATCAGCAATACGGGTTACACAGGTGCTGGTGGATTCGAATTATATTTCGAAAATCAATATGCACAAACGATCTGGGATGCCGTGATGAATGCAGGAGCTGCTTATGGTATTAAGCCTGCGGGATTAGGTTCTCGTGATACATTGCGTCTTGAAATGGCTTTCTGTCTTTATGGAAATGATATCGATGATACAACTTCTCCTATTGAAGCAGGACTAGGATGGATTACGAAATTCACCAAGTCATTTACAAATTCAGAGGCATTGAAAACTCAAAAAGATAACGGAGTAACGCGTAAGTTATGCGGCTTTGAAATGATTGAGAAAGGAATTCCTCGTCATGGTTATACACTTTGTGATGCCGAAGGAAATGAGATTGGTGTTGTTACATCAGGAACGCAATCGCCATCATTACAAAAGGCTATCGGTATGGGCTATGTGCAAACTGCTTTTGCAACTCCTGGTTCTGATATTTATGTTGCTATTCGTGATAAAAAAATTAAAGCAACAGTAGTTAAAACTCCATTTATTCAGCAATAAGAAATTATGTCGGGAAGTAATCGTACGATAGAAGTTTGCTTAACACCTGCACTTATACACTTGCATGATTTATCAAATGCAACAGTAGTGGTGATTGATGTTTTGCGTGCTACATCTTCGATGTGTGTTGCTTTTACACAAGGAGTGAATTGCATAATTCCAGTTGCTACAATCGATGAGAGTATTGCTTACAAAGAAAAAGGATTCTTAATCGGAGCAGAACGTAATGGTGAAATGTTAGAAGGATTTGATATCGGTAATTCACCATTCAGCTATATGGATGAAAAGGTGAAAGGTCGTGATATCGCACTAACAACTACTAACGGTACACAAGCAATTGCAGCTTCAAAGGGTGCCAAGCAAATTGTGGTTGGATCATTTTTAAATTTAGATGCTTTGTGTTCTTGGTTGTCAAAGCAAGAAGGTAACATTGTACTGCTTTGCTCAGGATGGAAAAATTCTGTGAATATGGAAGATAGCCTCTTTGCTGGTGCGGTAGTGCATCAGATGCGTGGTGATTTTGAATTCACAAATTTGCGTGATACTGCAATCATCGCTGAAAGACTTTACCTTTTGGCTAAAGATGATTTAAATGGATTCCTTGAGGAGTCGTCGCATCGCAACCGATTGAAGAAATTAAATATCGATAAGGATATCGAATATTGTTTGACTCCTAATCAAGCACCTGTTGTTCCAGGAATTATCAATGGTGTAATGGTCGATTTACTGAAGCAGTAAATTTTTATCCGACAACAAACATTTATAATCGTTTAACTTTAGTGTCACTATTGTTTTTAGCTTATGCTTGATGCAATTTTGCAGGCATGAAAAAACTTGTTTTTGCAGTCAGTTTAGTTGTTATCATTTTTGCTTTTAGTGTTGAATTAACTGGATGGGGTTTCTGGGGCCACCAACGGATAAATCAAAAAGCGGTGTATTGTTTACCGCAGCCACTTCTTCAATTCTACAAGGCCAACATCGATTTTATTACGAAGCATGCTGTTGATCCAGATATGCGTCGCTATGCTGATCCTGAAGAGGCTCCGAGGCATTATATCGACTTAGATCGTTATGGTGATCATCCCTTCGATTCGTTGCCGCATAATTGGAAAGAAGCCATTGCTAAAATAGGGGAGGATACGCTGAAAGCACATGGTATTGTTCCGTATCATATTCAAATCATGTTATACCGATTAACAAGCGCTTTTAAAGAGAAAAATGAATACAAGATTTTAAAATACTCTGCTGAAATCGGACATTATATCGGTGATGCACATGTGCCCTTGCATTGTACGCGTAATTACAACGGACAATTAACTGGTCAGCATGG
>JBDKGQ010000085.1:0-6301 GCA_039798145.1 Bacteroidota bacterium | reverse complement strand
GAAGGATTATCAAAAAAATCTGATCAGATGTTGAGTGGAAGAACAAGTCAGAATTTGGTTATTGTATTTCCAAAAGAAAATTATCAGCCAGGAGAATATGTGAATGTATATGCTGATGATTGTACAAAAGCAACATTAATTGGACATATTGTAAAATAAAAAGCAGTGAAAATTCAAGATCTTAAATTACGCTTTGGAATTATCGGTAATTCGCCGCAGTTAGATCATTGCATTGATATTGCAAGACAAGTTGCTCCAACTGATTTATCGGTACTCATCACCGGAGAAAGTGGAACAGGAAAAGAAATTTTCCCTCAGATTATCCATTTTTTAAGCGCTCGTAAACACGGGCCATACATTGCGGTGAATTGTGGAGCAATTCCTGAAGGCACCATCGATTCAGAATTATTCGGTCATGAAAAAGGATCGTTTACTGGAGCGCATGAAGCACGCAAAGGATATTTTGAAGTCGTTAATGGCGGAACCATTTTTTTAGATGAAGTGGCAGAATTGCCAATGCTTACGCAAGCACGTTTATTACGTGTTTTAGAGAGTGGAGAGTTTATTCGTGTTGGCTCTAGCAAAGTGCAAAAAACAAATGTGCGTGTTGTTGCTGCTACCAATGTAAATATTCTTGAAGCCATTGAAAAAGGAAAGTTCAGGGAGGATTTATATTATCGATTGAATACAGTTCCAATTTCGATTCCTGCTTTGCGCGATAGAAAAGAAGATATTTTATTACTCTTTAGAAAATTCGCATCTGACTTTTCAGATAAATACAAGATGCCTACTCTAGCCCTCCTGCCAGAAGCTCAAAAACTATTAATGGATAATAGATGGCCTGGTAATGTACGACAACTAAAAAATATCACTGAACAATTATCTATTCTAGAAAAGTCGAAAGAAATTTCTGCTGAAACATTATTAAAATACCTTCCAAAAGAATCGATGGCAAGTGTGCCAATGGTATTAAGAGACGCATATGGTGGAAGTGGTGATTATTCAGAGCGAGAATTATTATATAAAGTTTTATTCGACATGAAGAAGGACTTAACCGAATTAAAATCGGTTGTGGCAAATATGATGTCGGGCAATGCAGTTGAAATCTCGAATGACAAAATTTTTCATGGCAATGCAAGTGGAGAACACCTTCCAGCGATAATCACTCCTGCTCCTATTGCAAGTTATCACTCTTCAAGCGGCAATGTTACAATTGAACCAGCCGACATGAATATTGATGCGCATACAGAAGTAAGAGATGAACCACTTTCATTAGCAGAGAAGGAGAAAGAAATGATTATTAAAGCTCTCGAAAAACATAGAGGAAGAAGAAAAAATGCTGCTCGTGAATTAGGAATATCTGAGCGAACGCTTTATAGAAAAATCAATGAATACGAAATCAAATAATATTATCAAGACTTACATAGCTGTTTTGCTAAGTATAATTTTCTTTGAAAGTTGTGGTGTGTATACATTTACGGGTGCGTCTATCGCTCCTGATATCAAATCGATTTCTATTAAATATTTTCCTAATAGAGCCTCTCTTATTCAGCCCACTTTAAGTCAGGCATTCACAGAAAAATTAAAAGAAAAATTCATAGCTCAAACCAACTTAAGGCTAATCAACGAAAACGCTGATTTAAAAATCGAAGGCTACATTTCAGATTACAGAACGCAGCCTGTGGCAATCCAAGGAACACAAACTGCAGCCTTAAATCGCCTTACTATTTCAATAAATGTTAAATTTACCAACACAAAAGACGATAAACAGAATTACGAAACTGTATTTAGCAGGTATGCAGATTATGATGCGCAGAAGAGTTTGTCAGAGGTAGAACAAGCATTAATAGAGGATATAAACAAACAATTAGTTGATGATATTTTCAATAAATCAGTAAGCAACTGGTAACATGACAAGAGACCAATTCACCGATTTTTTACGCGACCCAGCTTCGATTGCGAATTTCGCAGGCGATGAGCTGCAGCAATTGGTAGCTGATTTCCCTTATTGTCAACCTTTACGTGTGTTGCAATTAAAACAATTAAAACTTAATAATTCCATTCAATATTCATCTCGATTAAAAGAGACAGCTGCCTATTCACCCGACCGAGTAAAATTGTATCAGGTGATGAATAGTAAAAACAAATCGACTTCGCCTGTCGGGATTTCTGCCTTCCCTGATCTTGTAGAAAACACAATCGATCAAGAAGTAGTTATTGAAGAAGTAAAACCGGAGTTAACTTCAATTATAGAAGATGAGCCAAAGTTAGAAATAGTTGAGACGCCAGCAGCAATTATTGAAATAGAGAATCCGACAACAACATCAGAAGAAGAAAAGAAAACAGAAGAACCTTCAGAAGTCAGTGCGCAAGAAATAATCGTTAATCGATTAAAAGAACTTAATCTTTGGGAAGAGAATAAAGAGGATGTCCAAAATCACCAAGAAGCAGCAATTTCAGAAAGTATTTCCACTCCTGAAGAAGCTATTGAAGAGTATGTACCAGTTGAAGAACCATCAAATGATTTAAAAGTTATTGAGGAGGAAATTACAGTTGATGAAGAGCCTATTGTTACTATTCAACCTGAAAACAATATCACTTCAGAAAGCAATGATCAAGATGATCACAATGTACTTGTAACTGGCTACCTAGAAAGCATATCTCAGTCGAATGAGATGATAAGCCCTTCTGTTAGCGAAACCGCTCCTATATCAAACAAAGAGGAAGAAACGCCAGTACTCAGCTTTACAGAGTGGTTAAAGCGTAAAGATTTCCCTCATGAGGAGAGAAAAGAATCACCTGCTACGACAAATAATATTCAGGCTCCTGTTGAAGAAGAAGTCACTCCAGTTGTGGCCAAATTGCTTTACATCAAAGAAGAAGTAAAGGAAAGTTTAGAGCAATCCAGTACCCCACAAGCTGAAGAAGTAAAAATTGAAAATACAGAAGTTCCGATTGCATCAATAACTTCTGAGCCTGAGCCTGCTTCTACTCCAATTCAACCTGGACGTACGCTTAGAACCAATGAAGAATTAGGACTAAAAGAAGTCATCCGACCAATAAAAAAAGGAAGGGCGGCCGAGCGAAAAAACAAGAATAAAGCAGAAGACAAACTAGATACACAGAAAGCGAGTACTAATCCTGATCACCAGTCTAAGATAATTGACCGTTTCATTCAAGAGGAACCTCGTATTACGCCGATAAAGGCTACTATCTACAATCCTGTTAACATGGCTAGAAAGAGTACCATCCAGCCAGATGATGTGGTAACAGAGACATTGGCGATGATTTATGCTCAACAAGGCAACTTTGAGAAAGCAATTGCATTTTACGAGAAGCTTTCCTTGAAATTTCCCGAAAAAAGTGTTTACTTTGCATCCCTTATCCAAGAATTAAAAAACAAACAAAATCAATAAATCATGTTTACATTAGTTTTAGTTTTAATCGTTATCGTTAGTATCCTTTTAGGTGCTGTTGTATTAGTACAAAATTCAAAAGGTGGTGGATTAGCATCTGGCTTAGGAGCTTCTAATCAAATTATGGGAGTTCGTAAAACTACTGACGCTTTAGAAAAATTAACATGGGGCTTTGCAATTACATTAATCGTTTTAGCATTAATTGGAAACTTAGCTTTACCTCATTCAAATGGAACAACAGGTGTTAAATCTGATTTAGATAAAAAGTTAGAGAGCATCCCTACTCCTACTGCACCTAAGGCGCCTGCTGCACCTGCTGGTGGAGCTGCTCCTCAAAAGTAATTCTGACAGAGTATTCGTCGCGCTGTGACAAAATTTCCAAAATTTGTCACCTAAAAAATGCTGTTAAGATTTCGAATTGGAAAAATTGACAGCATTTTTTTATTGGCACAATTGTCGACAACGGCGCGCGCCGCGAAAAACGGCATTATCAAATTAATTAAACCTTTATAAATACTAACTATTATGAGCAAAGTAAACATTAAACCGTTAGCTGACCGCGTGATTGTGGAAGTGTCACCGGCAGAAGAAAAAACTGCAAGCGGATTAATCATTCCTGATACCGCTAAAGAAAAACCACAGAAAGGAACCGTTGTAGCTGTGGGAACAGGAAAAAAAGATGAGCCAATGACCGTTAAAGTTGGTGATACTGTTTTATACGGTAAGTATGCAGGAACAGAAGTTTCTGTAGATGGTCAAGAATATTTAATCATGCGCGAAAGCGACATTTTTGCAATTGTATAATTCAACTCTCTAAATCAGAAAAAAAATAAAATCATATGGCAAAAGAAATAAGTTTTAATGTTGATGCACGCGATGCATTAAAGCGCGGTGTGGATGCTTTAGCAAATGCTGTTAAAGTTACTTTAGGTCCTAAAGGACGTAATGTTATTATCGATAAAAAATACGGAGCTCCATCCATTACGAAAGATGGTGTATCAGTAGCGAAAGAAATTGAATTGAAAAATTCAGTTGAAAATATGGGTGCTCAGATGGTGAAAGAAGTGGCTTCTAAAACAGCGGATGTTGCTGGTGATGGAACAACTACTGCAACTGTATTAGCACAAGCAATTATCACTGCAGGATTAAAAAATGTTGCAGCCGGTGCTAACCCAATGGATTTAAAAAGAGGTATCGACAAAGCGGTTGCACAAGTAATCGGTGCTTTGAAAAAAATGAGTAAAAGTGTTGGCGACGACAATCAGAAAATAGAACAAGTTGCAACTATCTCTGCAAACAACGATGCTGAAATCGGGAAGTTAATTGCAGAAGCAATGGGTAAAGTAAAGAAAGAAGGTGTAATCACAGTTGAAGAAGCAAAAGGAACAGAAACAACAGTAACTGTTGTAGAAGGTATGCAATTCGACAGAGGATATATCAGTCCTTACTTTGTTACCAATGCAGATAAGATGGAAGCTGTTTTAGAAAATCCTTATATCTTATTGTACGATAAAAAAATCAGCAACATGAAAGAATTACTTCCTATTTTAGAGAAAGTAGTTCAGACAGGTCGCCCATTATTAATTATTGCTGAAGATGTAGATGGTGAAGCATTAGCAACTTTAGTAGTAAATAAATTACGTGGATCATTAAAAATCGCTGCTGTTAAATCACCAGGATTTGGAGATCGTCGTAAAGCAATGATGGAAGATATCGCTATCTTAACTGATGGTACTGTTATTAGCGAAGAGCAAGGATATAAATTAGATGCTGCTGACTTAACTTACTTAGGTAAAGCTGAGAAAGTAACAATCGACAAAGACAATACTACTGTTGTTAATGGCGCTGGAAAGAAAGAAAACATCACTGCTCGTGTAAAATCACTGCTCGTGTAAATCAGATTAAAGCTCAGATTGAAACTACAACATCTGATTACGATAAAGAAAAATTACAAGAGCGTTTAGCGAAATTAGCAGGTGGTGTTGCTGTATTATATGTTGGTGCTGCTACTGAAGTTGAAATGAAAGAGAAGAAAGACCGCGTTGATGATGCATTACACGCAACACGTGCTGCTGTTGAAGAAGGTATTGTACCAGGAGGTGGTGTTGCTTACATCCGTTGTATCGCTTCATTAGAAAAAATGAAAGGTGATAACGATGATGAAACAACAGGAATGGCAATCGTTAAACGTGCTTTAGAAGAACCATTACGTCAGATTGTTGCTAACGCAGGAATCGAAGGTTCTATCGTTGTACAAAAAGTGAAAGAAGGTAAAGATGACTTCGGTTATAACGCACGTACGGATGTTTATGAAAACATGTTAGGCGCTGGTGTAATCGACCCTACTAAAGTATCTCGCGTAGCTTTAGAGCTGGTGTAATCGACCCTACTAAAGTATCTCGCGTAGCTTTAGAGAACGCTGCATCCATTGCATCGATGTTATTAACTACTGAATGTGTTTTAGCTGATATTAAAGAAGACAAACCAGCAATGCCTGCAATGCCAGGTGGCGGAATGGATGGAATGTATTAATATCTGAATAAATTAAAGAAAAAGGTCACTTTGTATAAGTGACCTTTTTTTATTTTTACCCTACCCTATTAAAAACACAATGACAACTACAGCTCAACTATATTCTATCTTTCTTAATCATCCGCACATCATAACAGATACTAGAAAGCTGATTAAAGGTGGCATTTTCTTCGCCTTAAAAGGAGGCAATTTTAATGGAAATCAATTTGCCATTCAAGCTTTAAATGAAGGTGCAGCATACGCAGTGGTTGATGAGGATATCCAAACTAACGACGAACGATTATTGCTAGTTGATGATGTTTTAAAAGCATTACAAGATCTTGCTACTTATCATCGAACACAAACTAAAATAC
>JBDKGQ010000084.1:0-6705 GCA_039798145.1 Bacteroidota bacterium | reverse complement strand
TATAGCCGTCAGGTATTACGTTTTGCTAAATATTTAGCTGATGTTATTCGTTTAACTTACTATTAAAATTAATTAACATAAAAAGGAAAGGCTCATCATTCGATGAGCCTTTTTTTATTCTTCTCCTAAAAAGGATTTTAAATGTTGTGAAGTGCTTCTCAGTCGTAATTTTTTAAGCGCTTTTTCTTTTATCTGTCGAACGCGCTCACGAGACAAATCATATTTTTCACCAATCTCTTCTAAGGTGTATGGCTCTTCTGATTCTAAACCAAAAAACAAGGAAATAACATCTCTTTCTTTTTCATCTAAGATATTTAGTGATCGCTCAATCTCTTTCTTCAGAGAATGATTCATCATAATCGTATCGGCTTGTTCTACTTCCTTATTTTGAATTACATCGAGTAGGGAATTGTCTTCGCCGTTTAACAAAGGCGCATCAACACTTACCTGACGAGTTGAAATCCTAAATGCATCAGAAATTTTATCTACTGTCAGGTCGGTAATTTCAGCAAGCTCTTCTAATGATGGTTCACGTTCGTATTCTTGTTCTAATTTGGTAAATGCTTTATTGATCTTTGTTAAAGAGCCTAATTGATTTACTGGAAGTCTGACAATTCTTGCATGCTCTGAAATGGCTTGCATTATACTTTGACGAATCCACCATACTGCGTAGGAAATAAATTTGAATCCTCTTGTTTCATCAAATCGTTTAGCAGCTTTAATTAATCCTAAATTACCTTCATTAATTAAATCGGGTAGGGTGAGTCCTTGATTTTGATATTGCTTTGCTACTGAAACTACAAATCGGAGATTGGCTCTGGTTAAACGATCTAAAGCGGCTTCATCGCCTTCACGAATTTTTTTAGCCAAAACAATTTCTTCGTCAGGAGAAATCATTTCTTCCTTAGAGATATCAGCTAAATATTTTTCGAGAGATGCACTATCTCTGCTGGTAATCGATTTAGTAATTTTCAGTTGTCTCATATTCGTATCATCATTAAACTGAAAATTGTTGGCTCTGTGAATCGGCATTGTAAAGGACCGACTAAACAAATTTAAAATAATTTCTGACAAATAAAAAAGGCGAAAGAAAAATCTTCCGCCTTTTTAACCAACAAACCTAAAATGAAAACTTAACTATAATCCAAATCCGTAATATGCTTTCATGCCGTTCGCATAAACACCTTCCATTAAAACACCACCTTTTTTATCCTTTAAATAGTTCATCACATCAGTGGTTGTTTTCATTGGGGTATTATCGATTGAAGTAATAATAAATCCTTCTCGTACACCTGAAGTTTTTAATTTGCCTGACTGTAATTCTTTGATTTTTACTCCTGCTTCAATACCTAGTTTGTTTAATTCATCATCACTTGCATTTTCTAATGTCGCTCCAAGAACAGTACCTACTTCATTTTTAACCATAGCAGTGTTTCCATCTTTGTTTTTTAGAATTACTTCAACAACTTTTTCTACATCATTTCTAAGCAATGTAACACTGATTTTATCTCCTGGTCTAAATCGTCCAACCTGCTCTTGTAACGCCGGCGATGTTTTAATTACAACTCCATTTATTTTTGTAATTACGTCACCTATTTTAATTCCTGCATTTTGTGCAGCACCACCATCGGTTAATCCATCAACATAAACACCGTCTAGTTTTTTAATTGATTTTTCTTTTGCAAGGTCTGCATCAATATCTTTTATACTTACGCCAATAAATCCTCTTTGAACTTTCCCAAACTCTAGTAAATCATCAACTACTTTCTTTACAATGGTAACAGGAATTGCAAATGAATAACCCGAATAAGATCCAGTGTTAGAAGCTATCGCTGCATTAATACCAATTAGCTCGCCTCTCGTATTTACTAATGCGCCACCACTGTTGCCCGGATTAACAGCAGCATCTGTTTGAATGAATGATTCAATTGGGAATTTCTGATTAGGTAGAATATGTATGTTCCTTGCTTTAGCACTTACAATTCCTGCAGTAACGGTAGATGTTAGGTTAAAAGGATTTCCAACCGCTAGCACCCATTCTCCAACTTTTACATTATCAGAATTCCCATAAACTGCATAGTTCAATCCTTTTTCATTAATCTTTAATAAAGCTAAGTCTGTTGATGGGTCAGTGCCTATTACATCCGCCGTATAAGTTCTTTTATCGTCTAATGTAACTTCTACTTGATTCGCATCTTCAACTACGTGATTGTTTGTTACGATATATCCATCTTCTGAAAGAATAACGCCTGAACCAGTTGCTTGTTGTTGCTGTGGTTGTTGTGGCATTGGCTGTCCCCAAAAAAATTGAAAAGGATCGAAGGATTGAAAATTGTTTTGATTTTGATAAGTTGTTTTTACGTGTACTACTGTCGATACAGTATGTTCTGCAGCCTCGGTAAAGTCGAGATTCCCAGGTGTTGATGCTTCGTAATTCACAGCTTTTACAGGTGGTTGAACCTGATGTCTTTTTGTAAAAAATGAATTACCTCTCGATGTTGTGCTTAGAATACTTGCACCTGCAATGCTGCCAGCTGCTGCAACAATAAATACGATTGCATAGTTTTTAAAAGATTTCATAGCTATTTTATGTTTTATTTGAAGGGATAACGTAATTTTTGCTCAAAATTATATTTGAAATTCTTTTGATTTTTAACTTTAACAATCGTTTAACAAGGCGTTTTTTTTTCATTATTTTAGCCAATGAAAATCGAATGCTCGTTTTAAATAAATTTACAGAATGCAATTAAAATTTTATAAGTATCAGGGCACAGGAAATGACTTTGTTATTGTAGATAATTTTCAAGGTGGAGTTGAATTATCGAAAGAGCAAATAGTACATTTGTGTGACCGCAAATTTGGTGTTGGTGCCGATGGATTGATGTTATTGGAGAAGTCGAATAAGTACGACTTTGAAATGAAGTATTATAATGCAGATGGTAATCTCGGATCAATGTGCGGTAATGGTGGACGTTGCATTGTAAAGTTTGCACAGAATATAGATTTAATCGGTGATCATGCAATGTTTCTTGCATTCGATGGTGTTCATGAAGCAAGTATTGATAAAGATGGAATCGTATCGCTCGAAATGAATGATGTGAATGATATTAATCAAATTGATAAATCTACTTGCGAATTAAATACTGGTTCTCCACATTATGTGTCATTCGTGAAAGATGTTGCTACGTTGGATGTTTATAAATCAGGAAGAGAAATTAGATATAATGATACTTATGCTAAGGATGGGATTAATGTAAATTTTGTAGCTGTTGATGGAAATCAATTAATAATTCGCACATACGAGAGAGGAGTTGAAAATGAAACATTAAGTTGTGGAACAGGTGTAACAGCTGCTGCTTTATCAGCATTTAAATTAGGATTGATAAAGTCATCACCAATAAATGTTTCGTCTATGGGTGGAGCGCTTTCCGTATCATTCGATCATGCTGAAAATAAATTTACAAATGTGGTATTGGCGGGACCTGCTCAAAAATCATTCGAAGGAATAATCAATTTATGATAAGAGGAACTTCTATTTTATTACGCGCCATGGAACCATCAGATGTTGATCTGATGATGATTTATGAAAATGATCCAGAAAATTGGGCGGTTAGTGGTACCGTTAGTCCTTATAGCCGATTTACGATAGAGCAATTTTATGAGAATGCAACGCAGGATATTTTTACTTCGAAGCAATTGAGATTAGCTATTGAAATGACTACAGAGTCGGAAAGGCATAGAGGGAAAACAATTGGCTTTGTTGATTTGTTTGAGTTTGACCCATTAAATAGAAGGGCGGGTATCGGTATTCTGATTGGTGATTACGAAGAACGAAGAAAAGGCTATGCACGCGAAGCGCTGGACTTATTTATTCAGCATGCTTTCAACACAATTAATATTCATCAGATTTATTGTCATATCGAATTATCAAATGTGGCAAGCATTAAATTATTTGAGCGTTCAGGATTTGAAAAATGTGGTGTGTTAAAAGACTGGGTTTTGTATAATGGTCGTTGGCACGATGTCGTGATGATGCAAATTATTTCATCTTCTATTTAGTTTTATGCGTAAAATTCAATTAATCAAGTTGGCATTATCTGTTCTTGTAGCAGTTGCCTGCTTATTTAATTGGTTTTGTTCATCAGAAAAAAAAGTTGATGATCCGTTTAAAAGGACTGCTTATGCAAATCTTTCAGATACGGTGAAATATGTAGGCATGGAAACATGCAAAGGTTGTCATACAGGTATTCATTCTACATTTATACATACCGGTATGGGTTTGTCGTTTGATGCTGCAACCAAACAAAAAACTTCTGCTGATTTTTCCAATCATCTTGTTGTTTATGATCAATACAAAAATTTATCCTACACGCCATATTGGGAAAATGATTCACTTTATTTTCTTGAATACCGATTAGAAGGTGCGGATACTGTATATCAACGCAGAGAAAAAGTAAAGTACATCGTTGGGTCTGGTCAACATACGAACTCTCATATATGGGAGTCAAACGGATATTTGTATCAAGCACCCATGACCTTTTACACGCAAAAGCAGAAGTGGGATTTACCTCCGGGATTTGAAGATGGGAACAATACTCGATTTAATCGCATCATTGGATTAGAATGCATGAGTTGTCATAATGGTTATCCGAAGTTTGATGAAGGTTCTGAGAATAAATATTCCTTCGTTAAAAATGGAATCGATTGCGAAAGATGTCATGGGCCAGGTAGTTTACATGTGCGTGAAAAAAGTTCAGGGATTTTAATTGATACATCAAGCGCTATCGACTTTTCTATCGTTAATCCTTCTAAGCTTCCTATCGATTTACAATTTGATGTTTGTCAGCGATGTCACGTGCAAGGCAATGCTGTTTTAAATGAAGGAAAATCGTTTTTTGATTTTAAACCAGGTATGAAATTGTCGTCAGTAATGAATGTGTATATGCCCGTTTATGATGGGAATGCATCTGCTCATATTATGGCTAGTCATGCTGAACGACTTAAGCAGAGCAAATGCTTTATTGAAACAATGAAGAAGGTTAATGCACAACCTAATTCAAGTAATCTTGCTTTAAAACCGTATAAGAACGCACTTACGTGTATCACTTGTCATAATCCTCATGTAAGCGTAAAGGAAACGAATAAAGATTTATTTAATGCAACTTGTCGTTCATGTCATAGCGATAGTAAAAAGCCTGATTGTTCTTTATCGATTGACAAACGAAATTTAAAAAATAACAATTGCGTTAGTTGTCATATGCCATTTAATGGTGCAACGGATATCCCTCACGTTAGTGTGCATGATCATCGTATAGCTGTTCCTGTTGAGAATAAAGAAATTGAAAGTATTCGGAAGTTTATCGGAATAGAGAATAAAGAAATTGAAAGTATTCGGAAGTTTATCGGAATAACAGCAATAAATAATCCTAATCCTCCACGAGAAGCGAATGCGCAAGCCTATATCAATTACTATGAAAAGTTCGGTTTGGGACCTGCAATGCTCGATTCTGCGTTGAAATATTTGTATGTCAATGGTAAGTTAGATGTAAATAAAAATATCACGAAGCTTATTCATATTTATTATTTGAAGAAGGATTATGCTACGGTGATAAAATATGTTAGTCAGGTGAATTCGTTAAGTGATAAATTAAATATTAAGCAATTTGATAATTATTATGCATGGACAGCTTATCGAGTTGGCGAGAGCTATCAGCAGACAGGTAATAATGTGGGAGCAAAAAAATATTTTCAATTAGCCTACCAGCTGGCTCCGTTAGTTCCAGACTTCGGAAATAAATATGCAAGTACATTAGCTACGGAAGGCGATTTTGCATCCGCAAGAAAAATATATTCAGCAATTATAAAAGAGCAGCCTAAGTATGCACCTGCTTATTGCAACCTCGGATATTTAATTTTAATTTCCGATAAAAACACTAGCGCTGCTATGAGTTACTATGATAAAGCACTTGCATTAGATCCTGATTACGAAGCGGCATTATCAAATAAAGCGGCGCTCTTAGCGTTTACAGGTGATAAAGTAAATTCAATTAAAATACTTAATCGACTTCTGAAGAGAAATCCTTCTAACCTTCAAGCAAAAGAGCTTTTAAAATCGTTAAATACAATTCAATAATCATGTCGGCTAAATCGTTTAATTATAAAAAATACTTTATTGTAATTATTGTGATGGTAACACTTGGTACTTCTTTTTTAGGAATCATTGCGTATTTGAAATTTCTTTCACCTGTTGTAAGAAATGTTGATGTGAATGATCCTTATGTATATATTCCAACAGGAGCAGATTTTACAGATGTATCAGCCATATTGAAAAAGAAAAAGCTGATAGATAACATCAATGATTTTACTTGGCTGGCAAAGCAAATGAAATATGTTAATCATATTAAACCGGGCAAATACAAATTGCATAACGGAATGAGTAACAAAGAAATCATTGAAATGCTTCGTGCCGGACGTCAAACAAGTGTTAATTTGTCTATAAATAATATACGCAAGCTTGATGGATTAGCATTGCTTGTTTCTTCGAAGTTAGAAGTAGATTCAAACTCTATTGTTAAGCTTTTTAATGATTCTGTTTTTTTAAGTCAACATGGATTTAATACCTATAATGCTATCAGTATAATTATTCCGAATACGTATGAGTTTTATTGGAATACAAGTGCAGAAGAGTTTTTTGATCGAATGTTA
>JBDKGQ010000083.1:0-9488 GCA_039798145.1 Bacteroidota bacterium | reverse complement strand
TACATGAATTACATGTTGCCCATTGTGAACAGTAAGTAGCAGCAGTAGTTCCTACAGCTAATGTTCTGTTTGTATACTGTGCATTACCGTTAGTACAAGGGTCTGCAGGATTCAAAACTTCTTTCGTAGGCGTTGTGCTGTTCACATATAAATATTCGAAGTTTGAATTCACTGGTAGGTTCAATGTACTCCAACTTCCAAATACCCATACTGGTGTTGAATCAGGATTTTGTACCTGGAAAGTAATTGCTGCAGTTGTTGGAGTTGTGTTACATGAATTACATGTTGCCCATTGAGCACAGTAAGTAGCAGCTGTAGTTCCAACAGATAAAGTTCTGTTTGTGTATTGTGCATTACCGTTAGTACAAGCATCAGCAGGATTTAATATTTCTTTCGTTGGCGTTGTTCCATTCACGAATAAATATTCGAAGTTTGAATTAACAGCTAAGTTTAATGTAATCTCCCAAGTGTTATTTCCAATTGGTGTCATTGCATCTCCTGGATAGTTACTCCATCCGCTCCAGCTACCAAATACCCATACTGGTGTTGAGTCAGGACTCTGTACCTGAAAAGTAATTGGTGCAATTGTCGGAACAGTTGCAGGCATGAATGTAATATCATCACAGTAGTATGTTTTTGATCCTGCCGTTGCTCCATCTACTCCGAAATTAAAGAAGATAGAAAGCTTTTGATAGTTATAAGAATAATTAATTGCTGCTGTTCCAGGTGCTTGATTTGTGAAATCAAATTCTAACGTTTCCCATGCATTCGATGTTGTAGTTGTTAGATTTGCTTCAACACTCTTAGTAGGATCGTTAGGATCTTCTGCTTTTAATTTTACAATGATTCCTGCATCAGGCGAATAAACGCGCACAGAAATTTTATTTGCGTTAGCTGCAAATGGAATTGGATTAGCAAGTCCAGATCCACCAATAGTAGTTCCAGCCCATAATTGAGCTGTGTTTGTTTTTTCTGCTTGACAAACAGAATTTGCTGCATTCACAGGATCTGCAACAATAGCGCTGACATTTCCTCCGAAATCAACTAAGTTGTAGTTCGTATTTACATCATCGAAAGTAACAGGCAAGTCAACCTGCGTTTGCGAAAATGCAAATAATGAAATACAAACACTAAGTAATGTTAATAGTAGGTGTTTTTTCATTTGGTTATTTTATTTAGATTAGTTTATTCTGTAATGATTGCTTTTATTGTTGATGTAACTCCATCGATGTCTATTCGGATAAAATAGGTTTGATTTAATTTCAAATCAACATTAAATTTATTTGAACCTGATTGCTCTTGCTTATAAATACTTCTTCCAACGATATCATACATCTCGATTCTGTTTACTACATAATCATTTCCTAAAAACTGAATTCCGTTTTGATTAATTACATAACGAATTTGCTTTTCAGAAATAGTATTTAATGATGAAGTAGTACAATGATTGCACGTAGCCCAAATTGCACAAACAGTTGTATCATTAGCACCCATTGATAACGTACGATTAGTATACTGTCCATTGCCATTTGTACAAGGCCATGCTGGATTCAATCCTTCTTTCGTAGGTCCGACACCGTTAACAAATAAATATTCATACGCTCCGTTTGAATTCAACTGAATCGTTGCTTCGTAAACATTATTTCCTATGCTTGTCATTTGTAATCCTGGCCAATTGCTCCAGTTATTCCAGTTACCAAAAACATAAACAGGTAATGAATCCGGACTTTCCACACGAATTGTTGCATTACGAATATTTGAAGGAACAAAACAAGAATTACATGATTGCCAGTCGTTGCAAACTGTTGTATCAGCAGCAGCAAGATTCAAAACACGATTAGTATACTGTCCGTTACCATTTGTGCATGGCCATGCGGGATCTAAAACTTCTTTTGAAGGTCCAACACCATTCACATATAAATACTCGTAAGTAGTTGATGAAGGTAAAAATAATGTCTTAGCATAATAACCATTTCCAACAGGCAACATCAAATCACCAGGCCAGTTACCCCATCCACTCCAGCTACCAAATACGTAAACGGGAGTTGAATCAGGATTATGAACTTGATACGTTACAGCCACAGTTCCTGTAGGCACAGCACATGTATTACATGATTGCCAATCGGCGCAAACTGTTGTATCATTCGTTCCTAATGTAAACACACGATTTGTGTATTGCCCGTTACCATTTGTACAAGGCCATGATGGATCTAAAGCTTCTTTCGTTGGACCAACACCATTCACAAATAAAAATTCATGCGTAGTGTTATTAGGAATGTTTAATGTAACAGAATAATATCCATTACCAACATTCGCCATTGGATCTCCAGGCCAATTACTCCATCCACTCCAACTTCCAAAAACAAATACAGGAGTTGAATCAGGATTATGCACCTGAAAGGTAACAAGGTTAGTTTGGGCATTCACATTCGCTCCAAACGATAAAATAAATAATAAGAGTAGCAGTTTCTTCATACGCTCTATTTTGATTGGGTTAATTTAACAATAACAATTTTTATAATGGAAAATATTTAAATGATTTTATCACGACTTCGGTCTCAGAGCCATTGATTGGTGCTTGTCCGTTTAACAACCAAAGATTGATTCGAGCATTGGTACTGTCGGCAGGAGCTGGAATAACAACAGGATTTGATACTTGATTACCTTCCATTTTCAGACGAGGTGTATTCGACTTGTCATATTTCCATTCCGCCATTGGCGTTAATCCAGGATAATAATCACCTTCGTAAGAATTCCAGGTTATGGTATCAGGTGTCCATTTAAAAACATGCGTACAAGTAGTTTTTAATTTGCTTGCTGGAATTAACGGTCGACGAGTACGCTCCACATAAGGAGCGGGATTACTGAACCAAACAGGTTGAACACTATAGGTTAAAAGCAATGAATCGCTCGCATTGCCCCATCTCGCAAATTCAACATCCACTTCACTGTTCGCTTGTGATTGAAATGAATAATCGTTCCAGGTAAACAATCCCAATACAGCCTTTTCATTTAATGTCGTTAAATCACTTTGTGTTGTAAACATGTAAGTCCCATAGCCGAATTCTTTAACCGAAATCAATTCAGAGCAGTACCACTTGTTATTATCTTTCGTGATTTTCATGTGTAACATCCCATTCCCATCTACATAAATGTTTCCTGTATCAGAAGCAAAATAATTCGGACCAGGGCCCATCATCGTGGTACCGCTATTTTTAAAATTCCAATAATAGCCAGAGAAATACAAATCTCCCTTTTCAGTCGGCTCTGGTGGATCAGACTGCTTACATCCATAAACAGAAAGTAAGATAGCTGAACAAAGAAGAAAAAGCTTTTTTTTATTTGACATAAATAGCATGTTTAAATTCCGACAACATTAATTCTATTGTACCTTCTTCGGTAACTCTTTTTAAATCTTTATTGATAAATGAGAACTCAGATTTAGCCACTTTTAAATTTACAACTTTCGATTGACCAACACTCAAATCTACTTTTTCAAATGCAACTAATTTTTTTACTGATGGAGTGATTGAAGCAACTAAATCTTTGTAGTAAAGCTGTACAACTTCTTTTCCGTTTAACTTTCCGTCATTGGTAACTTTAATCGAGATCGATATTGAATCATTATTCGACAAGGTATCTGAAGAAACTTTAAAATCAGAATAAGTAAAATGTGTGTACGACATTCCAAATCCAAAATCAAATTCTGGTTGATAAGCATTGTTTGAAAAATCAGTTGCTAAATCTTCGGATGCTTTATGATCGTAATGCACAATTTCATTCGTTGCCTTCGGATAAGTGAATGGTAATTTACCACTTGGATTTATGATTCCAGCAATACAATCTGCGATGGCACGACCACCTTCATCGCCAGGTAAATATGCATACACAATAGCATCTGCTTTATTCACGATGGAATGAATAATTCTTGGGCGATTAAAACAACAAACTAAAACAATAGGTTTGTTTAATTTAGAAAGTTCATCCACTAATTTTAATTGTGCAGCAGGTAAAGTGAGGTCATTAATATTTAAACAAACAATTATTTTATCTGCATTCTTAGCTTGCGCAATACACGCATTAACATCAATGATACTATCTAATGATGTCCCTTGAAGATAATTCACTGAAGTAAAATTCGCACGTAATCCTTCAAGAATTGTCAGCTTTCCCTTCGTATTATATTTATCGTCAGAACCCTGCCATGTATGTGTCCATGCACCATTTAACAAATTAAGCGAGTTCGCTGCTGGTCCGCAGACAAATAATTTTTCATTCTTATTCGTTAGCGGTAATACGTTGCTGTTATTCTTTAACAAAGTAATAGCTTCTGATGCGGCGTTATAACTTACATCAGAAAATTTCTTACTTCCAAAATCAGGATAACTGGATGGTAGATAAACCACATTATCAAACAATCCTAATTCTTTTTTAAGATTCAATATTCTCTTTACTGATAAATCAATTCTGCTTTGAGGTATACTTCCTTCTTTCACCAATTGAATTAATAAATCATTAAACTCAAAATCATTCGGCGTCATGCTCATATCAATACCCGCCATGATAGCCATCTTCACCGCTTCTTTTTTCGTTGCTGCTACATGATGTACATTTACCAACTTATAAATATCTTCCCAATCAGTCACCGCTACACCAGTAAATTTCAATTCATCGCGAAGTAACTTCGTTAATATATCATAGTTAGCATGAACAGGTGTTCCATTAATCTCTCCTGAATTAATCATGACAGTTTTTGCGCCTACATTAATTGCTGCTTGAAATGTTGGAAGGAAATACTCACGCAACTCACGATCAGATATCCATGCAGGCGTGCGATCATGTCCGCTTAAAGAAAAACTATAACCTAAGAAATGCTTCATACAAGCAGCCACATGATACGTATTATCTACATTCGATTGTAATCCGCTAATTGCTGCTACCGCCATTGACTTTGCTAAACAAACATCTTCCCCATACGTCTCAAAAAAGCGTGACCATAAAGGCTGACGACCTAAATCTAATACAGGAGAAAAATTCCAAGGTATACCTGCTGCTCTAGTTTCGTAGGCTGAAATCTCATTGGCACTTTTCACTAACTGCGGATTCCATGTTGCAGCTTGAGCAATTTGCTGAGGAAACAAAGTAGCGCCCATCACATAATTAGCACCATGAATAGCATCTATTCCGTAGATAACAGGAATTGGATAATTAGAAGATTTCTGATTTTTAATCTGAATTGCAGAAATAATTTTTTTCCAGTTTTCAAGACTGATTGTTCCACTACCACAACCCACATTTAAAATAGAACCAACATGATATTTGTTTAAGGCAATTTCTAATTTTGAAATGTCTAATTGCTGTGGATTTTTCAAATTGCAAATATCACCGACTGCAATAACGCCTAAGTCTACTTGCGACATCTGTCCTACTTTTTCTTCTATCGACATTTTACTTATTAAAACATCGATGTCCTTAATAGGAAATCCGTTGGAGAAATTTTTACTCGCAACATCTGTGTTCTGCGAGTTAGCAGAAAAAAACAAATGAAAACAAATGACAATTAAGCAATACTTCTTCATTACTTTATTAAACTTACTATTCGAATATCATCTAAATAAATATCGCCATCTCCTTCGAGCTGAATCATAAACTGTTTCACTTTTCCTAAGTCTGCGTCATTACGTTCAAAAGGAAAATTCTTTAAAGGAATTGAAACTGTTGTCCATGTTTGCTCATTAAAGTTTCCAGAGGACAGCGTAGAGTTATAACCATAATATGATTGGACTCCTGTATAATCTTCAATTGCGAATGCGACGGGCAAATTAGAAAAACTTCCTTTGGCGGATTTAACTTTCATCTGAATGGCACTTTCTGCAATTACCTCATTCATGTCTTTTGGTTGCCAATTACTCCACCCAAAGCCAAGTCCAATCCATTTACATCCATTCGTTACTTTATCCCACTTTACATGTAAACTTGCATCACCTGAAAAAACAACTTCCGAATTTTTCTCCATCGTCACACATTGTTTTTCTGGCGACACCCAAATTTCATTACTTAAATCATCAGCATAAATCAACGTGTTTTTAAATCCATTGATAGAAGTAGAATCAACTTCATTAGCAACATCATACAATTCCTTTGATTGCAATTGCACAAACGACTGCTTACTTGATGAACAAGCAACAACAAAAATCAAAAGAGGAAGTATGAATTGTTTTTTCATTATGGTTCTAATGGTGCGCTTGTAAACATGATATAGTCAATCTTGCATGCTGCGAATCCCTGACTAGGATCTGCTAAATGCAACATCGATATTTTTCCAATCTTATCGGGGTTATGCTGACTATTTCCTTTAGGAGTAGAGGGTTGCCCGTTAACCAAGGTTACAAGGTCTGCATACTTAATCGTTACCAATTTCCATCCTATCCAATTTACATTAATCTGATAATCGTATTGATCATCTGAATTACCATTGATGCTTCCATCCGCATTCTCATCTTCTTTAAACTGAAATAAAACGATAGAAGGATTCGAAGCTGATTCACCGTAAATCAAACAATTGAAATAAACATCATTTGGATTGGCAGAAAGATTAAGTGTTTTCGTTGTGCCGTATGCGGTAGCTGGGTAATCTATTAAACCAATTAAATAATCCCAATTAACAGTTCCCGCCATACGTAAATATTTTGCGCCTTGCGGACAAAGTGTATCGTTCTTAATATTGAAATCCATATTAGCGCCGGTCTGAACAAATTTTGTCCACGATGGACTAAAACCATTTTCAAAATCTGCAATTACAAGTCCTTGATTCACCTTCAACGATTTTACTTTTGTCTGCACTTGAAAAGTATCCGCTACTCCATCGATTGTTAACTGTGCGATGCAATTCTCTGCTTTAAACATTGGAAAAACAGTTGTTGAACCATTCCATGTTGCATTCGTCGCGTCAATAAATTTTGTTTGACCAGTAATGATTTTCTCAGCCTTTGATGTTTGACCTTTAATACTAATCTTCCAGCTAACAGGCTTGTTAAATTGTGCAGAGAAAACAGCCTTTTCGCCATTAGCAAAATCAATACTGTCTTTATCAACTTTAAATGTACTTAGAACCATAAAGTCGCTGTACATTTCCTGAATATTATTTCCATCGAAAGAAGAGTCATCTTTACGACATGAAACAATAACGCTAACAATCATTAAAAGGGTAAATAGTTTTTTCATAATTTAAAATGTCATGTTATAAATTAATGCAAACTGGTTAATACTGTATTTCGGACTAGCAATAAGTTTATCATTGTATTCACTTACCTGATACAAGGCAGTTAAATGAATCTTCTCATCAAAGCGACAACGAGCACCTACAGCAATTATTTTTTGTGTTATATTATAATTGGCTTCTTCAAAAAATGAAACCGTTGAATAAACATTTCGCTGAGGTATAAATTCGTTTCCTTTACAATTCAAGAACATTCCCCCTGCTAAGACATCTATTTTCTTGAATAATTCATACTCTGCTCCTAACTGATAACGCATTGTTTTCAAATCAACTTTTTCAACAGCGACATCACTATTACGATTTGTCATTTCATTCATTAAGCCTATTTGAATATTCATACGCTTTTGAAAGTGAAATAACTTATCCATTTCAAATTGAGCGGTCAACTTAGTAACTTGAAACTGCTTTAACTTTAAAGTACCTTGACCTCTGATTTCATTCAAATAAAAGTGTTGAGCATTGAGCTGAATTCCTTTTTCATTATGATAATCTAATTTCAAGTAAGCACCAAGACGATTAAAAGTTGCTAGTCCATAAGGCATCGCATTATTATAAATAGGATTAGCTATGTTCAATTTTGTAGATACTGATGTAGCATACAAACTATCTCCAACAATTAAGTCCATTAAACTAATTGGTCGAATAATTTGATCATTTGTATAGCGATTATAATAACCTGTTAAGGATGAATAATCGATTTCTTTGCTCTGCGCACCTATACTTCTAAAATCAGGACCCACATTCAAATAACCAGCTGTAAAAGAAAGATTCTTTTTTAACCAATTAAAGGTAGCACTAGCATTTATGAAATAATCCGCGAGATACGACTTATCAAAATCTTCAGCGTATTGTACATTACTTCTTCCAGCCTCAGAATTAAATACAATGGTGTTTTTATTAAGTTCATACAAATATTTAAGGCCAATTGAATTCACATTATTTGTGTAGGTATTACTATCCAGCACTGTTCCTTTTACATCAAACACAGAAAAACCATTGTAAGAAAGTGCTAAGTTCTTCGACTGAACTAATTGTATTGTTGTACCACCCATCAAACGTTCAGGGATAGACGAAAAGTCAGTCGCATTTAAACGAGTTAAGTAACCAGTAAAATTCAACTCTTTTATTCCCTTGGCGAATTCAAATCCAAAATCTAAGTTCACCCCTTGCTGACGCCATGTATTATCGCGATAAAACTTTTCATAGTTCAAAATATCGTTTTGCAATTTAAAAACCGATGGCAATGAATCTAAACGATCAGCATGATGATTATACAAGGTAAAAGGCGTCTGTTTTAAATTTAAATCACCTACCTGATAACGGACTTTATCACTAATAACTCCCTTTAAAAACAACTGACGCACATCGAAAGTCACTCCAGCACCCCAAAATCCACCATATGCATTTCTGATACGAAACATCCCTAATATTTCTGTGTTCTTATTTGGTTTAATGTCTACACCTAAATCGATTAAAGCATAACCACCAGAATTTCTTTTAATAGTGGTTGTATCAGGCAGACTATCATTTACAACGATATTATTATTTGACAAAACTGATCTTGCCCCACCAATAAAATCGACAGTTCGTTTTTGTTGTGCCATTGAATGATACGACATCAATGACAGCAGCATCAACATATATTTGAATAAATGTTTTTTCATTAGAAGAATATCTTTATTTCTACTGTTGTTTCAAATCCTTTATACTGATCATCTTTAAAGCTTGCATCGGCATATTCCATCCAACGTTGGCGCAAATAAAGTCCTGCACCTTTACTCATTCGAATATCAAATCCAGTTGCAATACTATACCCTGTTTGATTCTTCGGACGCTTTGTAATCAAATCAGTTTCTGTATCGTAATTAGCAATGATGCGCTCGAAGCCTGCGTAATTACACCAAACCAATGATTTGTTTATTTTAATGTATGACTCTATTTGATGATAGTATGTACGAAGGTAAGCTTGCTCTGAAAATACCGTAATTGGGGATGACGTTGGTTGTGCAGACGAATATTGACCTAAGTAATAAAGGTAATAATCACGATTGAAAATAGTCCCCTTCCATTTCATATTCATCTCAATACTATTGAAGTATTTTCTTTCAACAGGCAGTTTGGTTACTGCATCCACGTTAGTAATATTAACTGTTTCGTAAACCGTTCGATAAATTTTAGAAAGGTTATTATATGGTCCAACGTTGCTTGG
>JBDKGQ010000082.1:0-5466 GCA_039798145.1 Bacteroidota bacterium | reverse complement strand
CTCTTGCCCGTAAGAATGATTTATCAAAACAAAAAAGCATAGAACACTAAGGGCAAACAATTTTTTCATGGCGCGAAATTAAGAAGTAATGGGGAAGATTTTAATGCTTTGATGTTAATATTATGAGTGGACGGATTGAAAACATTTAAAGTGTAATATTGTTTTTTAATCTAAATTTGTCTTGTAATACTACTATGATGACAGAAACAGCTTATTTATTCAGTGCAGCCGGCGTAATTAGCCTTTTCACGTTAATTGTGATGGAGATTGTTTTAGGTATCGATAATATTATTTTCATCTCCATTCTTGCAGATAAGCTTCCGAAGAATTTACAAAAGAAGGCCCGTAGAATCGGTTTATTCATGGCCTTGATTATTCGTATCATGCTTTTGTTTTCATTAAGTTGGATTATTGGATTAAAAGAAACATTGCCTCTTCCTTTCGGATTAGAGTTTAGTGGCAAAGATTTGATTTTACTTGCGGGTGGATTGTTTTTATTAGCAAAAAGCACAACGGAGATTCACGGGAAAGTCCAAGGTGAAGAGGATCATAAAAAACCGGAGCTAAAGAAAATCACTCTCAATACTGCAATTATTCAAATCATCGGTTTAGACATTGTATTTTCATTTGATTCTATTTTAACTGCTGTTGGATTAGTAAACCATATTTTAATCATGGTGTTAGCAGTTATCATTTCTATGTTAATCATGTTAGCAGCTGCAGGACCAGTTTCTGATTTTGTAAATCGCCATCCAACTATTAAAATGTTAGCACTTACATTCTTGATGCTGATCGGATTCATGTTGGTGATAGAAGCCTTCCATCACGAAGTGGAGAAAGGATACATCTATTTTGCGATGGCATTCTCACTGATTGTAGAATTGTTAAACATCAGAGCGAGAAAGAAAAACAGCGCGCATTAATTAAATCACTTCGGAATAATCTGCATCTCGAAATGTTGTTCGAGCTTGTGAATTAAGAATACGGCAATCATTACTATTAAAAATAGTACGATTAGAATCTGTATTATTTTCAGCAATGTCTTTTTCATATTATGCCTGTAAATAGCGACTCATCCAGGTGTCTTTGATGGGTAAATACAAATGCGTTTTTACTTCACCAAAAGCAGAGAGTAAGGAGTTAGAAACCAGTGTTTGTTCATTGATCTTCCCTTCTGAAAACAGTTGCTTTAAATCATTAGCATTAACGGCTCTATTTCCTTCGGATGATTTTACAATAACCGAAAAACGATTCAACCAATCAATGTTCATTTGCTGTGAAAGTCTAACAATTTCCTTCGTCATCGAATCGATTGAACACCCGCTTGCGCCTGTCTGAGATTCATCAACACCTACAACAAGAATTGCATCATCCATCAAACTAAAGGAAGCATTTAAATCTTGTTTGTGGGCTGTCCATTTTTGTACAAACAACGACAATTCATTATTTAATGAGGCAACCTCTTCCTGCGTTAAAAAGCGATTAGATGTAAAAATCCAAAAGCGAGCATGATCGGGTAATTGACTAAATTCAACTAACATATTAAACGGGCATTTTATTGTTTTCATTTGATTCAGGAATAGATTCTAAACCTGCATCACGATTTAATTGTAATTCTTCTTTCAACAAATCCACCTTCCAAACTTTATTGTTATTTTCATCAGCGATACGCTTTAATGAAATACGCTGTTGCAATTCATTGCCTTCTTCTTTGAAATAGACAACCGCTTTATCGCCCTGGATTTCTTCCGAAACAATTGTGACTTTATTAGGCTTTACAGCATCATTCTCTCCCGTCAATTCTTCCAATCGTTGCAGCTGCGTCAATAATTTTTGCGTTGAGCGGGTTGAGCAAGACATTGCATCATTATAATCCCTCTTTTCCATCGCTTCTAAAAAATGAGATGCTACTTTTTTAGGCGTATTTGAATCCGACGTGCAAGAAAAGAAAACACTTGCAAGCAGGAATAAAAAACTAATTGACTTTAACTTCATTGCTTTTATGAATTATTTGAATTGGTAATTGGTAATAGAGATTATCGATTGCGTAATATTTATAGTTGCCAATTTGAGAATATGGAATGTGTAAACTACTAAACTCATTCATCAGATTAGCGATTAATTCACTGCAATAATACGATTGATTAGTTAAAAGAAACTCATCATCAAAATGAACTTGATCAGTTAAAAGCAAATCAATTTTAGTTAGTAATTGACTACGCATATCAGCTCTCAACGGATATCGAACAATTTCGTAGGAGCGACAAACTTTAGTATTAATGAAGTCGTTCAAATTGGACTTGAGTAAACCCGACTGCCCATTTTCATTCGCCATATGATAAACAACAGCGGTTCCATTTTCTTTGCGGATAATTCCCGCATGTGAGAACTTCTTATCATGCTGCGACATCATTTTAAATTGTGCACCAATCAGACTATTGCTCTCGCGAAAAACGATATCGCCATCTTGAATAGCATTTAAATTCACTTTCGAAATCTCTTCTTTCTGACTTATTGATACAAGTCGAAAAATGATAGCAGCATTGGCCATAATAGTGAGAAAAAGTATCCACTTAAAACCCTTCATACTACATTCGCTCTGGAACCTGAATACCTAATAATAAAAGTGACTTTTTGATAATATCACCCGTAACCTTCGAAAGATAAATACGGAAAGCAGTTGTTTTTAATTGTGATTTGTCTACAATTGGATTCTCATGATAGAACTGGTTATAATTCTTAGCCAACTCATACACATAATTAGCGATTGTTGAAGGCGCATATTTATCTGCCGCAGTCTGTAAAGCAAATGGATAATCTAATATCGATTTCACCACCATCTTCTCTTTATCATTCATTGATGAGTAAGTCGCTACATCAAATGTTTGTCCTTTCAACTCTTCAATCGTATTCCCTTTTTTAACTACGGATTGAATACGTGCGTAAGTGTATTGTATGAACGGACCAGTGTTTCCATTAAAGTCGATGGACTCAGCTGGATTAAACAACATGCGTTTTTCAGGGTCTACCTTAAGGATATAATATTTCAAAGCCCCCATTCCTATCGCACTATACAAATTAGCGGCTTCATCTGAATCGAAATCTTCTATCTTACCTAACTCGCGCGTAATCTTCTCCGCTTCATCCATCATCTCTTTCATTAAATCATCAGCATCTACTACTGTCCCTTCACGCGATTTCATTTTCCCCGAAGGAAGATCCACCATATTATAAGAAAGATGATGTAAATTATTCCACCAGTCGTAACCCATTTTCTGCATCACGAGCTTCAATACTTTGAAATGATAATCCTGCTCATTCCCTACTACGTAGATAAGCTTATCAAATTGATATTCGTTAAAACGTAACTGCGCAGTTCCTAAATCTTGCGTTAGATAAACGCTGGTTCCATCACCACGCAATAATAGTTTATGATCAAGTCCATCGCTGGTTAAATCAACCCAAACAGAACCATCTTCTTTTTGATAAAAAACTCCCTTTGCTAACCCTTCTTGCACAATATTTTTCCCGAGTAAATACGTCTCGGACTCATAATAGAATTTATCAAAGTCGACACCCATGGTTTGATAGGTCTTTTCAAATCCATCATACACCCAACCGTTCATCATTTTCCAAAGTGAAACGATGGACTCATCACCAGCTTCCCATGTGCGAAGCATTTCTTGCGCAGCTAAAATTGCTGGTGCATTTTTCTTTGCATCTTCTTCGGATTGACCTTGCTCAACCAAAGCATTAATTTGTGACTTATATAACTTATCGAACTCCACATAATACTTCCCTACTAAATGATCACCTTTCATTCCTGATGATTCAGGTGTTTCTCCGTTGCCTAGTTGTTGCCAAGCATACATTGACTTGCAAATATGAATACCACGGTCGTTAACCAAGTTCACTTTAGCTACTGAATAACCACAAGCCTTTAAGATTTCAGCCACGCTATAACCTAAAAAGTTATTACGAAGATGTCCGAGGTGTAAAGGCTTATTCGTATTCGGTGAACTATATTCAACTACTAACTTCTGATTCGTATTAGCAACCTTAGACGGGTAATTGTTGGTCACAAAAGCATTTAACTCAGAAAGCCAATTTTCATTTTTGAAGGAAAGATTCAAAAATCCTTTTACCACATTAAAGGCAATCACCTTATCAAATGATTGTACTAGTTCTGCACCCAACTCATTCGCTAAGACGTCGGGATTCATGCGAACTGCTTTTGCCAAATTAAAAACCACCACTGTTAAGTCGCCCTCGAAATCCTTTCGTGTTAAATTAATAGACACTTCAGAAGGAGCAATCGTATGCCCATACAATTTATGTAAGGCTTCAGCAACGGCGGACTTTAATGAATCTTCGAATAACATATTTTAGAATTGACTTTAAAAGTCGATAAATGGAGATTCCTGAAGGGATTAGCCATCAGCAATCAAATGATTTTAGTTTAGAATTTAGATTAAGCAATCTGCGCCACTACCCTTTGAAGAATCTCAAAAGTATTTTCGGCCATCAGATTTTCTTTATCCAAAGTTGGATTTACTTCTGCGATTTCAAAGCAACACACCTTTTCATTTTGAATTAAGCGAACGCATAACGAACCAGCTTCCTTTTCAGTAATTCCGTTACGAACAGGAGTTCCGGTTCCTTTAGAAATTGAGCTATCCATACTATCTACATCAAACGAAACATAGATCAACTGACAGTTATTTAAGTAAGCCAAGGCATCACGAGCGATCTTCTCAACGCCATGTCTTTTCACATCGCTAGTAGTAAAGGTTTTGATTTTATGCTTCTTCATCAAGAAGGTCTCTTCCGGTTCAACGTCACGTACAGAGATATAAACTAAGTCGGAATACTGCACTTTCGGCGACATACCACCCACTTTCTTCAGTTTGTTCCAAAGATCGATAGTCTCTTTATCTGGCTTGTTTAACTTGTTCGCAATATTGTCTTCTCCTAATGAAGCGGCCAACGGCATTCCGTGAACATTACCTGTTGGAGTCGTGTAAGGAGAATGCAAGTCGGCATGCGCATCAATCCAGATCACACCAATTCGTGCTTTCGGATTCGCCATTTTAATTCCCGCGATGGTACCACCGGCTGTGCTATGATCTCCAGCTAATACAATAGGAAACTCCTTCGCCTTCATGGTATCGGCTACTGTTTTACCTAGGTTTTCATAAATGTTTAAGATACCCCCTAAACGCTTTGCATAGGGACTACCTTGCGGCTGAAACAGCATCTTATTATCGATTGGAATCGATACAGAAGGTAACTTATTAAACAAGTTAGAACCATAATCGAACGCGGCTATTTTTATCGCATCCGGACCTAAACTAGCACCTCGAGTACCAGCTCCAAGTTCCGATTTCACTTCAATTAACCTAATTTTCTTATGCATATAATTTTTATATTATCTTATTTATCAATTAATTACATTAAACAATTAAA